>NZ_JBVHLU010000043.1:0-81683 GCF_055558835.1 Embleya sp. NPDC025285 | reverse complement strand
GTGGGGGGAGGGGCTTCGAGGTGGGTGTTCTTTGGTCTTGTGTGGTAGAGACCCCCCCCCCCCCCCCCCCCCCAACACCCAATCGCTACGCGATTGCCCACCACACCGGGCATGTTCGGCTCGTGACCGCATTGCTCGTCGAGAACTGCGCCGGTAGCAGCGGGGTTTGCATTCGGTGCCGCATCCGCCCGAGGTCGGCGGGCCGGCACGTGGAGCAGACCAATACCCCGCAACACCAAAGGACTTGGAATCGTCGCCGCCAACCATCATTGGAAACAGGCGACTTCACGACCGGGAGGCCACTTCCAATATAGGTGGGTATTGCGTCACGGGACAAGGTGGTGCATCAAAACTCTACCTGGGTACGATTCGGGAGTAGGGGCAGGTCCCGCCAAGACGCCCGACAGGTCCGCTCCGCGGCCCACCGCCACATCCGGCGAGCGAACCGCCGCCGGCTCGCGGGCACCGAACCGTCCCACAGCTACCACAAGCGCGCTCCGACAACCCACCAGGACCCCTCGACAAGCGCCCTGGACGCCCTCCTGCGGCCCTCGCACCCCGATCCGCCACTACCCCGCCACCGAGGCCCGGACAACGCCACACAGCACCATCGACAAATCCGACCCGAAAGTCGTGAGGAAAACCGGAGAGGAAAACTCGACAGGAAGGACCTCACCCACTGACGCCCCCCCGGGGGCGAGGGTGCCACCCCGGGCGGATCACCGGATCCGAACACCACCCGATCAAAACCACGACCCACCCCGACGGGAAACCGCAGGACGACATGAGGTTTCCCCCGGATCATGGACACGGGGTTTCATGCGGCCAGTGACACCATATCCGTCTTGACTGTTTGTTCCTCGAAGGCGGCTGACGTAGCCCAGGGTGCTGTGTCGTCTGCGGTGGTTGTAGAACGCGATCCAGCGAAACACGTCCAGCCGGGCCTGCTGCTCAATCAACCACCGTTTGTCGTAGAGGACTTCGCGTTTGCACGTCGCGAAGAAGCTCTCCGCGGCGGCGTTGTCGTAGCTCGATCCGCCCTTCCCCGTCGACCGGCGGATCCCGTGCCGCCCGCAGGCCTTCGCGAAGTCCGCAGACGTGTATTGCGAGCCTCGGTCCGAGTGGAAGACCACCCCGGCCACGCTCCCGCCCCGGGTTCGCACCGCCGCCTCGATCGCGTCGACGACCAACGAGGCTCGCATGTGGTCGGCGATCGACCAGCCGATCAGCCGCCGCGAGTGCAGGTCGATCACCGTCGCGAGGTAGACCCACCCGTCGCCGACCGGGAGATACGTGATGTCGCCCACCCACTTCACGTCCCGGGCGGACGCGGTGAAGTCCCGCTCCACCAGGTCCGGCGCCGGCACGGCGGCACGGTCACCCACGGTCGTGCGCACGCGTTGCCGCAGGTGGCGGCCCACGATGCCCGCCCCACGCATCAACCGGGCGGTGCGCTTGTGATTCACCCCGTGCCCGTCCGCCCGCAGTTCCACGGTGATCCGGGGAACCCCGTAGGTTTCGTGCGACGCGGCGTGCACGACCCGGATGCGTTCGGTGAGTTCGGCGTCCGCCGCCGCGCGGGCCCGCCGGGCCGGCGCGGCCGCCGCGTGGGCGTAGAAGGAGGACCTGGACAGGCCCAGGACCCGACACAGCCGCTTCACGCCGAACTCGGCGCGATGGGGGGAGACGAAGTCCCAGCGGAGGGTCCTCACTTCATCTCCCGTGCGAAATACGCGGCTGCCCGGCGCAGGATCTCGCGTTCCCGGTGCCACTCGCGTTCGGCCTTGCGCAGGCGGGCGAGTTCCTCGCGTTCGACGGTGCTCAGCCGGTCGTCGCGCTCGCCCGCGTCCGCCTCGGCCCGGCGCACCCAGGCCCGCAACGTCTCCGCGTTGACCCCCAACTCCGTCGCCACCGAGCTGAATGTTCGACTTCCACCCGAAAGGCGATACAACGCGACCGCGTCGCGCTTGAACTCATCCGTGAACTGCGACGGACGTCCCACGTGGACTTCCCTTCCTGGACCCAACGATCCAAGTGTCAGGGTGTCCACGACCAAGAGGAAACCTCAAGGGCATCTATCACCCCATAGCCCGTACTCTCCTGGCCGCGGTGCCCACTCCACGCCAAGCGGCCAAGCTCACCCGGACGCAGTTGCGGGCCCTGCTGAAGAAGGCCAGCCGCAAGAACACCATCAACAGAGAGGTCGAGCGCCTGCACGGCGCGCTCCGCGCTCCGCAGATGCGCCATCTCCCCCTGGTCGAGGAGACCATGGGACGGCAGGCACTCGCACTGCTTCGGCAACTGGAGGCCGCGTGCGCAAGTGCCGAGGACCTCGCCGAAGCCGCAGTAGAGGCGTTCAAGACACATGTCGATGCCGAGATCATCGCCAGTTTTCCCGGGCTGGGGCCACTCAGCGGGGCTCGCGTTCTGGCCGAGATCGGCGACGATCGTGCCCGATTCGCCGACGCCATAGGTCTGAGGGCGTACGCGGGCTCCGCCCCCGTCACCAGAGCCTCCGGCAAGAGCGTTTCCGTCGTGGCCCGGAGGGTCAAGAACCAGAGGCTAGCCGGCGTCGGCTACATGTGGGCCTTCTCAGCGATGGCCCATTCGGACGGAGCGCGGGCCCACTACGACCGCGGACGTGAGGCAGGAGAACGTCACACGGCAGCTCAGAGAACCTCTGCAACCGCATGCTCGGCTGCCTTCACCACTGCCTGTTGCACCGCGTCCCGTTCGACGAGGCCGTGGCCTTCCCTGCCCCACGAGAACCCCATCTTTCCCTTGTCGCTTGACGTGTTCTTCGCATCGGATGTCTTCTTTGCGGCGTCCGTTCCTTGGCTGCTCAGGGGCACGTTGGTGGAGGTCTTCACGCTCTGGGTGACGATGACGGAGCCCGTGGGTTCGGGCTTGCGGCCGTCCTTCACGCGGGCCAGTGCGGTCAGGTCGTAGTTGAGTCGGGCGAAGATTCCCTCGTCGCGCCAGGCCGCGTAGTAGGCGTAGACCGTTGCGTGGGTCGGAAAGTCGTGCGGGAGGTATTTCCAGGGAATTCCGGTGCGGTTCACGTAGAGAATCGCGTTGAACACGTCGCGGAGGTCGACTCTGGCCGGCCGGTGGGTCTGCGGTCGAGCCGGGCTTTTCTCCATGCCGTCATTGTCGGCTCGATCAGGGCCCATCGGGCGTCGGACAGGTCGCTCGGGTACGGCTTCCGTTGGCTCACGGAAGAGCTCCTACACGAACAGCGGTGCCGGGGACCGTACTTGAAGTGCTCGAGTGGTCCACGTGATTGGGTCGGTGCACGTCTTCTGCAACGGGTGCGGCTTGAGGTGATTCGCGCCTGCCCGTTTCGCCACGTTCACTCCTGTCTGTTCCCGGGACGCGCCCGTCCGCCCCCATTCACGCCTTGGATGAACGGGACGCCCGGCGCTACCAACGAAACATGACCGGACATCGGCGCCATCCCAGTGATCCGTCCGACGTCCGCTGGGAAATACTCGAACCCACATTGACGGCCTGGCGAGCCGAACGCCGGGGAAACGGCCGGTGGCGCGACATCCAACCTCAGGACCGGAAGCAAACACCTTTCCAGGCGTAAAACGCTCTTTAACGAGCAACTATCGACACAGGAACACTAGCTTGACTCTGTCAGTGATCTTGGATGGTCGAGGTCAGCTGCCATGGAGCTACCAGGCTCCTGCCTCTGCTCGCCAAAGCCCCCCACGCCGGGGACGCGGAAGGCGTCCCCGACATCGACCCGACCTCCTTTACAAGCTCTTATCTCCGCCCGACTCCGCGCGCCAAACAATAATCTCCGCTTGGGGTTGAATCAGAGAAATTAGCTCTTCAACTACCTCTTCGAAATCCAGCCCAACATTCCCGCGGATAGAGATAGCGGAAATATTTCCTCCAGATCTTTGACTAACCACGTAAAGATTCCCTCTCCATTCGAACAATGCAAGTTTGACATCAGCCAATGAATCCCAACTCGTCTCAAGGGTCAAAACGAGTCGACTGGCGATCAGACCGATATCACATTCCAGGGCAAGGACTTCTTCGAACATCGAGGCAACACCCCACCAGATTCCGTGCTGTCGCACTGGATTCACATGGCGAAGTTCAGGAATCGCCGCCGACACAGCCGATCGCCACTCGGGTTCAGGGCCTGGGACGGGAGGAATTTCAGACATCGAGAGCCCTAATCTTCGAGGTTCGCATGAATTATTCTACTGATGATAAGCCTTCGAAAAAGGAACGAACTGATTCTGTGGGCCCGTGAACATCGAGTCAGGAATCTGAGTATTCCTTGTAATCATAATCGGAATTTTTGCGAAATCATCCTGCCTGGTACCGATTACTCCGGCGCTTTTCTCCACTTCCCATTCGGCTCCATATCGACCAGGCCCGGTCGGCCTGATTGGAGTCGTAAACTCAACCCCCCGAGCTCCTGCCGGAAGGGGCCCACCGTGCGCCTCTGCAGCAGGCCACATTCCGTGTTGAGGCTCTCGTCCCCAAAGCTGCCTATTTCCCTGCTGCGTCAGGGCGAGCTCATCAGTTTGCGTTCTCGAAGACGAGCGATGATACGGGCCATAGAGCTCCTTCCATCCGCCATCCAAGCCCTTGATGTTCCTTTCGGCGAGCATTGCAGCGTCATCAGCATAGGCGCCTGCGCTCACAACCGCATCCCTGCTCGCAATGCGAGCTGCGGCAGTCTTGGAAACGGTTTCGAGTGAGGCCTTCGCTGCGGCACCCGAGCCACCTGTCAGGAGAAAGCCTCCCACCGTGACACCGGCTTCCAGGCACGTCCCATTGAGTCCGGGGTCCTTCCCACACTCCACGACGGATTTTACACCCGAGTATTCATAGGCAGCTTTCACAACGAAACCAAGCCCGGAGGTCAGCCAGTTACCTCCACCGCTCTTCGGTTTATTCACCGTAGGCTTCTTGTACCCATACCTAGCGATCAACCCAGGATCCACACCCGTCCCCGAACCGCTATTTCCGCTGGACGTGGTTCCACCAGTACTGACCGGTTGCTCGGCGGGTGGGGGCGGATTCGAAGGCCTCGGGTTTGTTACACCCGCGCCACCGCTTCCCCCCTTGTAGGGGGTGTAGGGGTCGTACTCGGCAAGGCCGGTCGGGTCACTGACCGTGGTGGGATTGTTACTGCTGTAGGTATAGCCATGCATCTGTTGGGCGTCGGTCAGGTCCATGACGGAGTCGACACTGATGAAGCGGCCGAGGCTCGGGTCGTATTCGCGGGCGCCGACGTGGGTGAGGCCGGTGGCGTCCATGGGCTTGCCGAGGAAGCCCTTGTCGTCGGGCCATTGGCCGTTCGCTTGGGTGGGCTGGGTGCCGCGGGGTTCGCCGAAGGGCTTGGACTGGCGGCGGGTGGCGGTGAGGCCGGCGGCGTCGAGGATGCTGTTGGGGGTGCCGTGATGGTCGGTCGCCATGAAGGTGATCGCACCGGAGCCGTTGCGGACGACGGTGGCACCACCGGCGGTGGGGTAGTAGCGGGTGCCGACGACGGGGCCGGATCCGTTGGTGTTGGTGGTGAGTTCGTCGGTTCCGAGGTAGAGGGTGCTCTTGCCGTTCTCGCGGCGGATGATGCGGTTGCCGTCGGCGTCGTAGACGTACTCGCTGGTGCCGGTTGCGGAGGCAACGGTGGTGAGCTTGTCTTCTTCGTTCCAGGTGAGGGTCTGGGGGTTGGTGCCGGTGCCGGGTCGGGCTTTGGTATTGCCGGCCTGGTCGTAGGTCACGTTGGTGGTGACCGGGGCGGCGGTGCCGTTTTTGACGGTGACGGTGTCCAGGCGGTGGGTGCGGTCGCCGGCCTGGGCGCCGGGGCGGTAGCCGTATTCGGTCGTGGCGTTCTTGGTCGGATCGTCGGTCACGTCGTGGTCGACGAGTTTGGTGCGGTTGCCGACCACGTCGTAGTCGAAGGACTGCCAGTACGGGTCCGGGCCGCCGACGGTGTTTTTGGTCGGGGTCTGGGTGACGCAGCCGCCGACGCCGGGGACGCTGGGCGCCGGGAGGGTGGTGGTGCCGGCGGTGTCGGTCCAGGCCTCCTTGAGGCGGCGGTTGCCGTCGTAGGCGAAGCACTGGGTGTCGGTGGTGTTGTTGTCGCGGACGGTCTTGATCGAGGTGACGTCGCCGGACGGCTTGTAGGTGTATGTGGTGGCGTCCACGCTGGTGGTGGTTGCCGTCTGCTTGTCCCAGTCGGTGGACAGCAGGCGCCCGGTCGCCTGGTCGTAGGTGCTGGTGAACGCCGCCTGGCTGGGCTCGGCGCCCAGGATCGCGCGGGTGTTGCGGCCGAACGGGTCGTAGTCCGCCCAGTTCAGGTAGCCGCGGGCGCCCCCGCGTTCGGTCAGCAGGCCGCCGTCGTTGTAGCCGAACGTCAGGGCCTCGGCGGGCAAACCACCGTACGCGCCGACGTCGGTACGCACCGGTAGGCCCAGCTTCGGTTCGTACTCGGTGCTCGTCTGGTATACGCCGGCAAGCTTGCCCTCGATCGCCGGGATGGTCGTGCGGGTGCCGGTGGGGCGGTAGGTGCCGGGTTCGAAGCCCGTGATCTCGTTGGTGTACTTGGCGCCCGACTTGCCGCCGACGTAGCGGGACGAGCCGTCCGCCTGGCCCTTGGCGAAGCGGTCGTAGGTCCACTCCGCCAAGAGGTTCGCGTCGGCGACCGAGTCCTTGTAGGAGGCGGTCTTTCGGCCGAGGGCGTCGTAGGTGTAGGCGAGTTTCTGGCCACGAGCGTCGGTAGTGCCGGTGATACGGCCGACCAGGTCGTAGCGGGTGTCGGACGGGCCCTTGTCCGGGTCCTCGACGTGGGTTTTGCGGCCCAGGAAGTCGTGGGTGTACGTCCAGGTGTTGCCGCCCGCGTCGGTGACGGTCTTCAGTTCCTCGCGCGGGGTGTACGTGTAGGTGATCTTCGAGAAGTCGGTACCGGTGGGAGATCCGCCGCGATACTCCCGCAGTTCCTTCGGCTTGCCCCGGGCATCGGAGATGGACAGCGTCGCGACGCCGCCGGTGGGCGGGGTGACCCTCGTCTCGTCGGCGCCGGCGTAGGTGGTCGTCGCGCGCCACTGCTCGATCGCCTTGGAGGAGAACACCTGCGCGGTGGTGCGGCCCATCCCGTCGTAGACGACCGAGTTCTGCCCGGAGACTTCGTTGTCGTTGCCGACGAACACTGCCGTATCCGGGCCGGAAGTCTTGTTGTAGTAGGGCTGGTTCGTCTTGACCGGCCTACCGAGACTGTCGTGGAAGGTGTCGGTGATCACTCGACCCGGACCACCGGGCGCGGGGTTCGACTGGGTCTGCCGCTCCTGGAGGAAACTGTTCAGGATCTGATACGAGGTGGTGTAGGTGTCGTTGAGGCGCAGGGTCCTGGTGGTGACGACGGAGGGCCCGGTCTTGCTGGGCGCGTACGCGAACTGCAGATCTGCGTTGTCCGTCTTGGTGTGACCCGGTTTCCACACCGCAATCAGCCGCCCGAGGGCGTCGTACTCCTGCTCGACGACCAGGCCGTTCGCGTCGATCGCCGTCACGGGCAGGTTGCGTGCTCCGGCGTAGACAGTGGAGGAGGTCCAATTGGTCGGGCCGGTGACGGCCACCGTGGTGGGCAGGGTGCCTGCGGCGGGGGTGTACGTGGTGGAGGTGGTCTTGTTCTCGGCGTCGGTGGCCTTGGTCACGCGGCCGTAGGCGTCGTACTCGGACTTGGCGGTGGTGACCCAGTTGGGGGTGCCGTCCGCCTTGTAGTCGATCACCGCGTCGGTCGAGGTGACGTCCCCGACCGCGCCGACCTCGCCGAAGGGCTTGTTGTCGTAGAGGGTGTGCGACCACGCGTAGACGGTGTCTTTGGCTGCGGGCGTCGTGCAGGCACCGACGAGCGACAGACTCTCCGTGGGTTTACCGATGATCCACGCGGTGGTGTTGTGTGCGTAGGTGGTCTTCGTGCAGTACTCGAGCAGGCCGTCGGCCTTGTCCGAGACGGTTTCCGGAAGGCCGTGGACGGCGTCGAACGTCGTGGTCTTGGACGTCTCGCGCCAGGTGTTGTCCGCGAGGAGGCTGCGAGAGCGGCTCTTCTCCATCGCGGTGCGACGCGCGGTCAGCGGCGGAAGGCCGCGGGCGCGGGTGTGGGTCGCGGTAACGGCGGAGGAGTACGGGGTGTTCAGTGACTTGGCCGCGACGGTGCCGCCGTCACCGGTGAACGTCTGTGTCTCGTAGGCGAAACCGGCGTGCTGGTTCGCGTCGACGATGGACTGGCCGGTGGAGTCGGTGAGGGTGACGGCGCGCTTGGTGCCGTCCTTCTTCACGTCGCCGTCCATGCCGCGCAGGTAGAACGCCGTGGACTGGGTGACCGCGTCGGCGGGGGCCACACCCGAGCGGGTGATCACCTGGCCGTAGCCGCGGAACTGGTTCCAGGTCCGGCGATCCTTGCTCTTGGGCCGGGACGCTTCCTTGTCCTCGGTCAGCTCCGTGTCGTCGCGGTGCCAGGCGGTACCGCCGACGTACTCGTAGCGCGTCGAGCGGTTCGGGGCCGTGGTGGCGATGTCGTGTTCGGTGACCTCGGCGACGGTGTACTTGTGGAACCAGTGCAGGACCGGCTCGGCGTCCTCGTCGTAGTTCCACCAACTCGGGTAGCACGCCTTGGTGTTGGCGTCCGGAGTGGGGAGGGTGGCCGGGGTGCACTCGGGGGCGTTGTACGTGACCGTGGTCTGGCCGCCGGTCTCGTTCGTGATCCCCGTCAGGCGGCGGCGGTTCATCGGCGGCGCCAGGTCACCACCGGCGTCGACGCGGTTGTGCATGAACTGACCCACGAAGTCCACGGAGGGAACGTCGATCTTCTTCGTGCCGTCCCAGGCGGTGCGGGTGATCGACTTCAGCCACAGCGTCGGGGAGGAGCCGTCCTGCGGGTCCGGGTAGTCCTGGTCGAAGGCGAACTCGTCGACGGTCTGATAGGCCGAGCCGACCAGGGACTGGGTGACGATCTTCGTCAGGCGGCGGGTCGAGAAGAATGTCTGGCCGTACTCCTCGCACTTGCCCGACGTGGCGCACTGCTTGTCCACGGGGACATCCGGCCACTTCGACGCGTTGGCCTTGGTCATCTTCGCCGGATCGCAGTCGAAGCCGTCCTTCTTCAGGCAACGTTCGGCGGTGTCGAAGAGGACTTGGGCGGTGGGCTGGGTGGTGTCGGACTTCTTCGAGCCGTAGGTGATCTTGGCGAGCGTGCCGCCGCGGGTGTACTCGGTCAAGGTGCCGGAGCCCACCAGGACCGCGCCGCGCGTGTATCGGTTGGTCTCCGCGTTGTACCAGTAGGTGACCATGCCGCCACGGGCGTCCACGACGTAGTCGAGGTTCCAGCGCCACGCCTGCTGACACCACGACGCGTCGAAACCGGACGATTTGTTGCACGGCTCCCCGGCGTTGTTGCCGTAGACGGGCGCGGACCAGGTCGAGTTCGTGCCCGGGTCGGAGTTGTCGCCGCCGGGCTTGTGGCCCACACCGAAGTAGTACTGGACGCCGTCGCCGGTGGTCAGGCGCCAGTACTCGCCGTTGTCGTCGCCGTTGACCGCGCCGGTGAACGGCTCGATGCGGGAGTCGTCGTCACCCTCCAGGCGCCACTTGGACTTGTCGGTGTCGTCCTGGACCAGGGTCGAGGACTTGCCGTTCAGGGACAGTGTCAGGGAGTTCTGGTTGGACCAGCACTTCTCCCCCGACTTGTCCTGGCCGTCGCGTGAGCAGGCCTGGTACGAGCGCTCGACGAAGCCGGGCGAGTACTCCCAGCCCTCGCCGATCCACGACGCCTGATTGTTTGTGGAGGTCGTACGACCGTCGACACTGC
Organism: Embleya sp. NPDC025285; assembly: GCF_055558835.1. Classification (NCBI taxonomy): domain Bacteria; kingdom Bacillati; phylum Actinomycetota; class Actinomycetes; order Kitasatosporales; family Streptomycetaceae; genus Embleya; species Embleya sp. NPDC025285. Next base: position 71,848 of record NZ_JBVHLU010000043.1, on the reverse strand, counting down.
CCGAGTTGTACGACAGGTTCACCGTCGGCGCGGTACCGCCGACCGCGGGCGGAACGCCGATGCCGTACGACCAGTTCATCGAGCCGGAGTTGCCACCCGCCGACCACTCGCCGGACGGGGACAGGGAAGTCGCCTTGTAGTCGCCGGACGGTCCGGACGCCTCCGCAGTCGCCGCGAAGACCAAAGCGCCGCTCGGGGTGGGCGCGTTCGCCGACCGTGCGGTGGCCGGCGGGGCTGCGGGCAGGTCGACGTCGGCGAGGACGCGGTTCTTCACACGGTCGTTGCGCGCACCGGCTACCGGGGTCTTGACCCGGCAGGCCGCGACGTCGGGCGTCGTCAGCACGCACTCCGGCATCGCGACCAGACGCAGGCGCGAGGACCAGTCGGCGCCGAACGCGTCCTTGAACGCGCCGTAATCGACGCCGACCGTGACCTTGCCGGCCGCGGCGTCGGCGTCCGTGCGACGGACGGTGACCAGGACGCCGTCGACGCCCGCGCGTTCGGCGGCGGCGTGATCGGCGACCGTGACCTTGACCCGACTCGGGGCCTTGGGAACGGCAGTTGCGGGGGTGCCGGCGCGCAGCGGGCCGGGACCGTTCGTGTCGGGGGTGGTGATCCAGACCGGGGTTCCGGGGGCGTTGCCGCCGGAGGGGGCGGCCAGCAAGGAAGATCCGCCGCGGGCAACGAAGTCGGAGGCGGGCGCCGGGGCGGTCTCTGCCTCGGCCGCCTTCGGCCAGGTGGTAGCGGTGGGTTTCCACGAGCCGCGGCCGTCGCCATTGAGCGTTGTCGGCTTGGCGACGTCGGCCTTCTTCCCGTTCACCGACGGGGTCTTCGGCAGGTCGCGCGGCGACCAGGCACCCGGATCCGGCTCGTTCTTGATCCAACTCGCGGCCTGGGCCGGGCCCACGCTCGCGGTCAACGCCAGGACGGTCACACCCGCAACCAGGAACCGGGCCGAACGACCCCGCCCCCGACGGGAATCGCCCGTCCACCACGACCGAACACGCATCAGCACGACCCCCATCGGGACAGGACGGATCCCGCCCCCGAACAGGCGAAAGACCACAGACGGAGCGCACCGTACGAGCCCAAGTCCCTAGCCGGCAAAGGGGATTCCCGAAGCGAATGTGGGGTTCGTCACTACAACTCCCACGGCCTGTCGATAGTCCCCCGTGGGACCAGATCACCCGTTGGGATCCATAGGCGACAATCCACCGGCAGGACATCGCGGCGTAAGTACTTGTCGACACCATGACTTCCGGAAAGTGATCTGCGTCACCTGGTCGCACGCTTGGCCAACCGGTAGGTTTCGCGCACTCATGCGCGTTCGCGTCACCCCGAACACCACACCCCGGGAGTACCCCTCATGAGGCATTCGCCTCCTGTCGCACGTCCCTATCCGCGACTATCCGCGGCCGTCTGCGGGTTCGTCGCCCTGTCGCTGTCCTGTGGCATCGTCGGTACCGCCGGCGCGTCAGTCGTCACCCGCACCGACTCCGCCCCCGTCCCGAGCGGTACACCGGCCGGCTCGACGACACCGACCACCGCCGCCACGGTGAAGGCGCAGACCCCGGCCCAGGCCGAGGCCAACGCCATCGAGCAGGCCAAGCGCACCGGAGTCCCGGTCCCCGTACCGGAGTTGACCACAGAGACCGACACCGTCACCGCCCTGCCCAACGGTAACCTCGCGCTCAAGCGCACCGTCGAACCCGCCCGGACCAAGAAGACCGGCACCTGGCGCGAACTCGACCCCACCCTGACCAAGTCACCCGACGGAACCGTCCGACCGTCGAGCACGACCGGCGACCTCGTCCTGGGCGCCGGCGGCGGCAAGCTCCTGGCATCGATGACCAACAACGGCCGCAAGCTCGCCTTCACTTGGCCCACCGCATTGCCCACACCCATGCTCGCCGGCAACACCGCGCTCTACCCGGGCGTCCTGCCGGACGTAGACCTCAAGGTCGTCACCGGCGAGCAGGGCGGGTTCACCCACACCCTCATCGTCAAGACCGCCCGGGCCGCCAAGAACCCCCAACTCGCCACCCTCAAACTGGGGATGACCACCGACGGCATCACCGTCGGCGAGAACAACGACGGATCACTCACCGCCAAGTCCACAGACGGCAAGGTCGCATTCTCCGCGCCCACACCCACGATGTGGGACTCACGCACGACGCCCAAGACCTCCGCCACCGGGAAGAGCGTGCAAACCGCCCTTGTCGGTGAGGTTCCGGCAGCCGAACTGGCCTCCACCGCGGAGCGGCCCGGAGCGCTCGCGTCCCGGGCTTCCCTCGATGCCACCGTCGGCGCGGGAACACTCACGTTGGCCCCGGACGCGAGCCTGCTCGGCGCGCCGGACACCGTCTTCCCGCTCTACATCGACCCCGCCTGGGTTCCCATGCTCGACCGGGCCAGCATGTACGGCTGGGCCCAGGAGGCGTACCCCGACACCCCGGGGTACGGCCGGACCGACTTCCAGCCCGGTGCCGGATATCAGCACTACCGGGTCAAGACGGGTCTGGAGCGCACCTACTACCGCGTCGACTACAACTGGCAGGGCCGGCTCAACGGCAAAGCGATCAAACGGGTCACCTTCAACACCACCCAGGTCGACTCCGCCATCTTCAGCTGCGAGCAGCAATACGCCCAGCCCGTCGAGCTCCACCTGACCAACGACACCCTGACCACCGGCACCAACTGGGACAACAAGCCCACCGAGTTGGGCCTGTGGGGCACCGCGTCGGTACCCAGCTCCAGCACCCAGTCGAACTGCGGCAACCGCCTCGTCGACTTCGACATCACCTCGAACGTCCTCCCACACCAGAACTGGGAGTTCCTCACCCTCAGCGTCCACGGCAAGGAATCGCCGAAGACCACGAGCAACGACGGCTTCAAGCGGTTCTCCCGCACCGCCGCCGACAACTACATCTACATCGAGTACAACACCCCGCCCAACGCACCCACCAACCCGCGCATGACCCCCGTACCCGTCAACGGCGGCGCATCCGGGAACGCCGGCTACATCGGCGCCGTCAACCCCGCGGTGGGCGGTGTCAGCCTCTTCGCCACCGTCACCGATCCCGACCCGGGCCAGACCCTCGATGCCAACTTCGTCGTCACCGAGGTCGGCAACGGCGACCCCGTCGTCTACACCAGCGGATTCATCTCCAAGGGCTCCAACGGCCACGAGGCCCGCGCCGACATCCCCGCCGGAAAGCTTCTCGACGGCCGCACCTACCGCTGGACCGCGCAAACCGGCGACGGCGACCTCGCCTCCGCTCTCACCAACGGCCAAACCTTCACGATAGACGCCACACCGCCGTCGGTGCCCACTGTCGACAGCGTCGACTATCCGCAAAACGGCGGCGGCAAGAGCGCAGGCAACAAGGGCACCTTCACCCTCACCGCCACCGACAACGCCTCCGGCGTCGACACCGTCGAATACGCGCTCAACGCCACCATCCCCGTCGGCGGCGCAGCCCGTGCCACCTGGGACGACACCGACAAGACCTGGAAGATCAAGGATCTCCCCGTCGGCCTGTGGGGCACCAACCACCTCTTCGCGCAGACCGTCGACAAGGCCGGGAACCGCTCCCAGCCCACCGACTACAAGTTCTACGCACCCAGCGACCCCAAGGCCACCACCACCCTCGGCGACATCACCGGCGACCAACGCATCGACCTGCTCGCGGTCGACGACACGGGCGCGCTGCGCATGTACGCCGCCGACACCGACCCCGCCGCCGGCGGCACCACCGCCTCCACGTCCCTCCACGGTCCCGCACTGACGGCCGGCCAATCGACTTGGACCGGGACGCTCCTCACCCACCGAGGCGGCGCAGGCATCACCCGCGACAACCTCTACGCCCACGCCGACGGCCGGCTGTATCTCTACCGCAACAGCGGCGCCGACGGCGACGGCAACTACTTCGCCACCGGCGGCCGCCGCAGCACCGTCGCCCGACCCTCGGCCACCCGCTGCGTCGACCCCACCAACCTCCCGAGCAGGACCTGCACCGGCTACAAGAACGACTGGTCGCAGGTCCTCGGTGTCCTCGCCGCCGGCAACGTCGACGCCGACCTCGACGAGGCCGGCGGCGCACGCCTGGATCTGATCACCCTCGAACAGGACGCCTCCGGTGTCCGCCGGCTGTGGCTCTTCCACGGCACCAGCAGCGCGTCCTCCTTCGACCACGCCACCCTCATCGGCAGCGGCAACACCTGGAACAACCTCGACCTCCTCGCCCCCGGCGACACCACCGGCGACCAACTGCCCGACCTGTGGGCACGCGACCGCACCACCGGCCAGGTGTACCAATACCCGTCCAAGAAGAACGCCGACGGCACCGTCGACGTCACCGCACTCGGCAACACCGCCACACGCACCCTCATCGGCACCGGCCTCGACGCCGCCGCCTACCCCAAACTCAACTCCGACGGCGACCTCGACGGCGACGGCAAGGGCGACCTGTGGGCCCAGGCCACCGACGGACGACTCTATGTCGCACTCGGCATCACCCCCGGGGCCGACGGAAACTCCTTCGGACCCATGCGGCTGATCGCGGACAACCAACTGCCCTGGAGCACGTGCGAGAAGTTCCCGTCCGCGCAGGACGCCAACGTCAAACTCGACCTGTGTGGCCCGATCCTGGCCAAGTACAAGGCGACCGGCGGACCCACCGGACCGTTGAGGCTGCCCACCGTCGGAACCACGATCGATCCCGACGGCGTCGGCAAGTACGCCGACTTCCAGGCCGTCGGCGGCGGCACCAATACGAACGCGTCGATCAACTGGTCGCCCACCACCGGCGCCTGGTTCACGCAGGGCAACATCCGCAACGCGTGGTTGGCCGGAGGTGGCACCCGAGGCCCGCTGGGCTATCCCGTCAGCGACGAGAACGCCGTACAGGACGGCGCCGGGACCACCATCGGCTGGATCTCCCGCTTCGCCGGAACCATCTCCACCGGACCGGGCGCCGTCACCTGGACCGGCTATACCGGCGCAGCGCATCCCATCAACGGCGAGACCTACAACCGCTGGCAGGTCACCGGCGGCCCACGCGGGAAGCTGGGCTTCCCCGCGACCGACATCGCGAACACCCCGGCCAAGCCCGGGACCTACACCCACTTCCGCACCCCCGGCGCGGGCGCCGACAACGGCTCCATCTACACCAGCCCCAACAACGGTGCCCACGCCGTCTACGGCAACATCCGCACTCGATGGTCCGCACTCGGCTGGGAGAACGGCTGGCTCGGATTCCCCACCAGCGATGAATACGACGTCGCGGGTGGGCGCCGCAGCGACTTCCAGGGCGGCTACGTCCGCTGGAACGCCACCACCGGCGCCACCGTCGACCACCGGCCCAACGACAGCACCCAAGCCCAACGCAACGAGTACTCGGGCGACTTCGACGGCGACCACCGGGCCGACGTGCTGACCGTGTACGGCTACGGCCAGTCCACCACCGCGTTGTTCATCTCCTTCGGCAACGCCGAGGGTGCCTTCGGGGCACCCCGTCAGGCGTGGGTCAGCCTCGCCGGCCACTTCGACGCGACCCGCGTCAAGTTCAGCGTCGGGGACTTCGACGGCGACGGACGCGACGACCTCGCCGCCCTGCACGTGTGGAACGACGGCAGCACCTCGCTGCTCAAGTTCATGGCCCAGCCCGGCGGGGTCTTCTCCGACCCGGTCTCCGGTTACGTCACGCCCGCAGGCAATTGGGACTGGAACCGCGCCACCATCATGGCCGGCGACTTCAACGGCGACGGCAAGGACGACGTCGCCATGGTCTACGCCCAGGTTGTCGATCCCGCGCTCAGCACCACGTCGCTGCACACGTGGGTCGTCCGCAGCGACGGTGCCTTCGATACTCCCGTCCCCGGCTGGCAGTCCGCACCCGGCAGTTGGAACGCCGCCTCCGCCAAATACACCTACGGCGACTACAACAGCGACGGACGCACCGACATCGCCGCCCTGTACGGCTGGTCCGACGGCAGCGTGACCCTGCACACGCTCCTCGCCGGACCCGACGGGAAACTCGCCCAACCCGTGGAATCCTGGCGCGCCGCACCCGGGGCGTGGGACTGGAACCGAGTGCAAATGACCACCGGCGACCACAACGGCGACCACCGCGTCGAGGTCGGCGCCATGTACGACCTCGGGGGCGGCATCACGGAATACCGCGTCTTCCCCACGACACCCGGAGGACTCTTCACCGCCCCCACCGTCGCCTGGCGCTCCGCGCCCGGCTCTTGGACCATCACCGCCGCCTGGCCCGTGACCGGCGACTACAACGGCGACGGACGCGACGACCTCACCGCCATGTACGAATGGACCGACGGAAGCACCACCCTCGACGCCCTCCTCGCCAACGCCGACGGCACCCTCACTCGAGCCTCCCAAGGATGGCGAGCCGCCCCCGGCACCTGGTGACCGAGCACAAGGACTGACAACAACCCGTAACCGTCGGCCCGTCCCACTCTCCACCGGGAGGTGGGACGGGCCGATCTCGATCCGGGGCACAGCACAGCTTCACAGCCGGAGCCGCCCACAACTCACGCGGGCATTCCCGGGCCACGCCACACGCCTACTGCGCCATCGGAACAAGTGCATCGGTACGACATGCCTCCGGCGCGCGCTCCCGCGGAAAGAGGTGTTCGGCGCTGGGACCACGAATGTCCCACTTCACCGACACGTGAACATCGCAGGCGATGTCACGAGCGCTCGCCGTGGACACGTGGTGTCGACCCGAACGCCGCTTCGTAGCGGGCCGAAAAACAACTCGCCACACCGCCTCGCGAGGCGCATAAGTCGCGGATCACCCGCCCTCGACGGCTCCCCGACCCCGGCATCCAACCGCCGTGCCGGACGTGGAATGCTTCGATGTCCCGTGAGGGCAATCCACCGCTGGATCAACGGGAGCGATGAACATGCTCGACCGCGCCGCAACGGCGTCGACCCCCACCCCGCAGGCCGCCGAGGCCTCCCGTGCGGCGCGCCACCGCTCCGCACCGGGTGGTAGGACTCAGCACGGTGGCGGCCAACGCCTGGCTGTCCTCGACGGTCTGCGCTTCGTCGCGGCACTCGCTGTTGTGCTGTTCCACTTGGGCGGAGACATCCCCGGGATCTACGCCGACGTGTGGGGAAAGCCCTACCAGAAGCTGATGCCCACCGGACATGCGGTGCTGGCATTCGGCCGGCTGGGCGTTCAACTGTTCTTCGTCATAAGCGGGTTCGTCATATGCATGAGCGCCTGGGGGCGCTCACCGCGCGAGTTCTTCATATCCCGGGTCAGTCGGCTCTACCCGATGTACGTCGTCGCCGTGCTCGGTTCCACAGCCGCCTTGTACTCCCTTCCCCTGCCTCAGTCGCCTCTGGTCAAGCCCAGCGCGGAAACCGTCCTCGCCAACCTGACGATGCTTCAGAAACCGCTCGGTGTCGAGAACATCGACCCCGTCTACTGGACGCTATGGGTGGAACTCACCTTCTATCTCATGTTCGCCGTCGTCGTTTGGCGTGGCGTCACCTACCGGCGGGTCGTCCTGTTCTGTGGCCTTTGGACCATTGCCTCGGTCATCGCGTACGGCATCGACGACGCCACCCTCACCCTCGTCGTCAACCCCATCTACTCGCCGTTCTTCATCGCGGGCATGGCCTACTACCTGATGTATCGGTTCCGGCCCACCCCGCTTCTGTGGAGCATCGTGGCCATGTCCTGGATATTGAGCGCCCACTACGCTCTTGCCAAGACCTCGGGGGCGATCCCGTGGAGCCAGTGGGAGCCCAGGAAAATCTGGATCCTGGTCGTCCTGACCGGGATCTACACTGCCGTGGCGATCGTCGCCCTCGGCTGGACATCCCGTATTCGCTGGCGCTGGCTCAGCACTGCCGGGGCCATGACGTTTCCTCTCTACCTCACGCACTTCGTCCTGGGCCTGATCGTCGTCCACCACTTCCGCGGCCGCCTCTCGCCTCCGGTCCTCATCGCTTGCGTCACCATCGGTGCCATCGTTCTCGCCTATCTTCTGCAGCGATGTGTCGAACGGCCCCTCGGTCGGAGCCTGCGCACAGCGCTCGGTCGGGAGCATCTTTTGGCCGCACCGGCCTCGCCCGGGGTCGCCCAGCCTGCCCAGCCGCATTCGAAGCAGGCTCACGAGGACATCGACCACCAGCGCACCCCGACGGGTCCCTGGATGCCCTGACGGGCTCTTCTCGGTTCGATGCCGGATCTTGGCTGGCCACAGGACGGCGAGGCGGATCTGGACGGGCGACGGCGCACGGCCGGCGCCCCGGCGGTGCGGAGCACCTGGTGCCCGCGGTGGTGAATGCACCCCGAGGCACTGGTCCGCCTGCGCCTCGTCCGGCGGTCATTCGAAGTCCACCGCACACAGCCTGAGTTGCCCTCACGGCGGCTGCTGTACTGCACCGACAGAGAGGCATCACGGGCTCAGCGGCCACATGTCCACGGTAGGCCCCACACCCGGCAGGTCGACACACAACCTGCGAACCTCCTGTCATGAAGGTATTTGCTGTCTGAGGAGGGCCGGTGGTTCGCCATGTGGCCGGTCGGTTCGGGTCGCGCGCCGTTCTGGCGAGCGGACGACAGCCGGATGCTCGGCAAGTGTGTGGTCACCCTTGGCAGTGACGATGCAGTCCCCGCGCACCATGACTGATTCGCCGATTGTTGCGCGTCGACCGCAGCGCGGCCCGGGAGCAGCTTCGACGTCGCCCCAGGCGTCGACTGTTCGAGAAATACAGGAGGCTCCCAAACGTTCCGGTGGCTCTGGACGGTAAGGCGATCATGGAGCTGCTCGGCCTACCTCCGGGCCCACTGATCGGTGCGGCCACTCGCCATCTACAAGATCTGCATCTCGAACGCGGCCCGCTGTCACGGGAAGAGGCCGTAGCCCGGCTGCGGACCTGGGCCGTGGAGCAGGACACGGGGCGCCGAGGCCGGTGATCGGTCAATTGATCGTTTCATGAGGACGTCAATCATGCTGCCGCCGAGAAGTGAGATGGCGCGCTCCGAACAGAGATGACGCAACACGGGTAAGAGGTCCCTCGCAGTCACAGAACGTCAACACTCCCGTGATCATGTGAGCCCCTATCTCGCGTCGTCGCGACCCACTCAGTTTCCCATCAGTGCACGGCCTACTGCCGGTCGCTCTTAGCCAGGCGCGTTCATCGGCTCCTCCAGCGTGGAGTCCCGCGCCGGGAAAGCGTGGTCGGCGTCGCATAAGGAATCACGGAACACATCGCGGCGGCCGGTGTGGCGGTCGTCTTGGTTCACCACCGCCATGCTGTGCGCACCCACTCCACGGGACGGTGTCTGCTCGCCGCATTGGAAGAGCGGGGCGCCTTCGTCCTGGTCCTGACGCCCGCAATTGCGTACGCGGCCTCCGTGCGGATCGTCGACAGCCGCACGGACGGTCCCGACGCGACGGGCTTCGCCGGCCGCGTCCCACAGGTCGGCCTTGGCGTTCGGCTCCGCCCTTCGAGGCCTTTTCACGGCGTCGGCCTATTGGATCCGCAGGCTTTCGATGATCCTGTCGATCTCGTCCCGTCGCGCGGGCGAGCTCGCACCGCCCGTGACGAGGACAGCGTCGCCGCCGGTGTCGATGTACGTGGCGCGAATGCGGAGCGGCGGCCCATCGGTGTCCGGGAGGACGCACTCGCCCTCGGAGTACCAGGCGTCGTGGCCGTCGACCTCGGTGGCCGCGGTGTCCGTGATCAGTCTGCCCTCGTACGCGTCCGGGCAGACGATGATGTTCGTGAAGGTCTTGGCCGCGTTCCGGTTGCTGCCGCCGAACCCCGGGAGCGCTTCCCCGTCGATCGCGATCACATAGAAGTGCGCCGCGTCGGCGGGCTTGCCCGCGCCGTCCGACGGCTGCCACTCCCCGCCGGCCAGTGCACCGGACGTCACCACATCCGGGTCGTCCTCGGGCATGACCGTCCATCCGGACGGCAGTACGTAACTCAGCCGCGCCTCCGTGTCGTTCACCGTCAGGCCCGGCGTGGCGCCGCGCGAGGCGTCGGCGTCCGGCCGGGACACCCCGCCGCCGTTGCCCGGCGCCCCGACGGCACGCACGTCCTCGTCCGCACGCGCGCACCCGGTGACGAGTGTCAGCGCCGCCGTGGCCACGACGGCCGAGCCGAATATGTTCAGACGGCCGATTCCTGCCCGCAGCATGTCTCTCCCCCAGGTCGCGTCGACGTCGTGATCGCGTCGACTTCGAACCAACCTAGGAGCGGTCCACGGCGCGGAGCAGAGTACGCGTACTCAAGTACCCGCACCTGTGCAGGCCCCGAACCGCTGTCCTCGACCCACGGTGCAAAACCGCTCGAAGATCCGTTTCACGGTGTGCCGCTGCTTGCGCTGCGCCTCCAGCTGCCCTCGACATCGCGTCGACCAGCGGCCTGTACGCACCCGCCAGCATCGCCCGCTGCGGCGGTTGCATGCGCGGCTTCTGTTCAGGCGGAATCGATCGCCTTGCCGATCGTCCGCCGGCTCACCCCTGCTTGCCCTCGATTGCTTGCCTCGACAAACCCCCTCGTCTCCTGACCCCGCGCCCCTGGGGACCACCCACGACTCCGGGAAATCCCGTGCGGCCCATGCACGTGCCACGTCCTGCCGCGCTCCCTGTCGCCACCACCGCGCCGACGCACGGGCGGATCAGTCGGTGGCCAAGCGTGGGAGGTCGACAGTCTCTGCCGCGGGCGGCGCGGTGACGTCGACCGGCTTGCCGATTTCGGACCAGTCGACAATGCCCTCGCCCGGGATCCTCAGCCGGATCGGCATCGGGTTGCCCGTGGCGGGCACGTACAACTGCGTCCCGCCGCGCTCCGGCAGCGCGATCGTGCGCGTGCTGCCGACGATCTCCTCCGAGCGTCCTTGGAGTGCGGAACGCCAGTCCGAGACAACCATTGCGACGTCGTCGTACTCCGCGATCTCGGTGATCTCCTCGAAGCGTGAGTTGTCCGCCTCGATCCGGACGTACTTGTCGTGGAGCCCGGCTGCGGCCTTCGGGTCGGCGCGCTTCCCGGCGGCCGTCCAGTAGTCGGCGGAGCCCTTGAGGTAGAAGTACGAGCGGACCCGACGCAGTTCCAGCCGATGCCCGTCGTAGGTCATCGAGCCGATGTAGCTCCTGCGGCTGTGGTTGTAGCGAATGTCGAAGCCGACGGGCTTCTCGTCGTGCGACGACAGGACCTGGCCGACGCCGCGCACGGTCGGGATCCCGGTTCCCGCCATCTGGATCCTCGCCTTCAGCGCGGCGTCGTCGAGCCGCGTGTTGTCCTCACCCGACGCGACCACCGCCGCCGCGGCCGGGGGTCTCGACGGCCCCGTTCGACGGCGTCTCGTCCCCACATCCGGCCGCGAGCAGGACCCCGACCACGACGCCGACGCTGTACTTCCCCGCACGCACCGGGAGAACAGGGGGCCGGACCCGAGGCTCTCGTGGAGTCACTGGCCGGCAGCGGTGAGGATTCGATACACCTGGGTCGGCCCCAACACGGCCGGGCTGCTGCCGCTTGCGCGCAGCCTCGCGCAGGCAATGCCTCCGCCCCAGGCGATCAAGGTGACTGCTGAGCGGGCCACTCCCGGGACCGCGCCCCGAGCGGGCGCCGGGACCCGCCGCGTCCGCACCGGCACCCGTCTCCGAGCCGCCATCCGGGTCGTCGCCGGGGACGACGCCGGAGTGGCTGTCCCAGGACTCGGCGACGTCGGTCGAGCACACTCCCCCTCGGGGCGCGGCGGCCAGAGTTGCCCCTTGCCTCCATCCCGCCGCCCCCGGGCCGCCTGATCTTCGGCCCGGGTGTACCGGAGGAGGCGACATGGTGCTGCCGGCTCTGCGGGAAGAACACGGCGCCGAAAGGTTCTCACCCCACTTGCCTGTAACACCCCAACCCACAACACCCCATCACACCCCCGGAATCACACTGGTGGAGTTGTGCGGGGTGCCCCGGTCGAGGACCGCACGAGGGGCTCAGCGACTGTCGGTTTCCGGGGTCTTTCGGGATGCCGCGGTGCGTGAGCGGCCGGTCGCGCCCTTGAGTGGGATCAATACCAGCCAGATCCACATGGCGTCCCCGCCGAGGGGCCATGCGAGCGGGATCGTCACCAGGAAGACCACGACCGTGGTGGCGAGGTCGATGATCCAGGCCCTGGCGAGGGCGGGGGGAAGCGGCGTGCGGTCGCGTTCGGGATGGCGGGCCCGGAGCAGGACCAGGGCGATCTGGGTGAGGTCCATGGCCGCGATGGTTGCGGCGTAGATGGCGATCGACGCCGGCATGGAGCCGTATTCGGACAGCAGTGAGGTCGGGAAGGGCACGAACGCGGTCACACCGAGCCCGGCCAGGGTGACCGCGGTGAACGGGAGGTCGACCGAGCGCATGCCCAGCAGGGCGCGCCGGTGGTCGAGCCAGAAGGCCCCGATGATGAGGAAGCTGAGGGCGTACGCGGCGATCTTGGGTGGTAGTTCGCCCAACGCGTGGCGGAACCCCGCGGCCCCCAGGTCCGGTGGGATCGAGATGTCGAGGACGAGCAGCGTCATCGCGATCGCGAAGACGCCGTCGGACAACGCGACAAGCCGTTCGGGACCGTGCTCGTCGCCGAATCCACCGGTTGGCGCCATGCGCCCGACCCTACGGCTCCCGGTCGGCGGTCCCCGGCGCACGCGCCGCGCGGTCGCCTGGTTGGCGCAGGGCGCGGTGGAGGGCGGCGCCGAGCCGGGTGTGGTGGCCTTGGTGGCCCGGACGCGTCCTCGCACCGGGCCGGGCTGCTCCTGCTCGAGGCACTCGGTTTCGCCGACGGTCTCGTCGACGACGCGTCGGGCGCGGATGCGGACCCGGTGGGCGGGGCCGTGTTCGGCGAGGTCCGGGGTGGTGGCGTACACGGGCGGCGCGGTGCGGTGCGGTTCAAGGCGCGCATCGCGTGCGGGGCGGGCTGCCATCGGTCGATGTCAACGGCCTGGGGCAACAGGGATGCGATCGTTGTCACCGAACAGGTATGTGATCACCTGGGCTATGTAGAGGGCGAGTTGATCGTCGGTGTCGAACGGGATGTACGTCAGGTCGTACCACTGCCGGACCGAGAGCGGGCGTTCGCGGAAGACGTGCCGGAGGCCGGTGTCAACGACGTTTCGGTAGTCGGGCCACGCCGTGGGGAATGTCTGCCGCAGCATGGCGATGTCATCCGCGGCTTCGACACCGAGAGGGCCTGCGCAGAAGTGGACGAAGCGGCGGTCGATACCTGTGATGTCGAGTCCCAACTCGGACAGCGGGACCGTGGTCGGATCCACCCTGACGAACGGGTACGGGTACAGGGTCGTGTTCGCGAGTTCTTGCCCGTTTCCGGGCCCGGTGCCCTCGGCCGCGAGCCCCTGCACGGGACGGTAGATGCCGTAGACCAGACCGCCGTCGGTGAAGTTCGCGTCGATGTAGTTGGCCGAACCATCGGCGGCGTAGGGGTTTTCGGGGTCGATGCCGAACCCTCTGGCGTGCGTGGCCGCGTCCGGACCCGAGCCGTAGACGGACGCGAAGCGCACTATCGGAGCGAGATCGCGCCGCTCGACGGCCTGCCGGCGCAGGGCTTCCTCCGCCTGGACCAGTGCCCTCGACGAGCCGAACGCCGTGGCCCATGGCCCGCATCGACGTTGGGGAGCGGGTGTGGGGTGGTTCAAGAGACTTCCCTGATGTGTGACAACGCGCCGTCGTCCGACGGGCGCGTGAGTGGCGACGGGGCAACCGTCCGGGACGGCCGATGGCCATCGCTCGAAACGTGAGGGCCTGTTGCCGTGGCCGCCCGGCGTACTTCCTCGTCCGGTGGCTCTTCCTTGGAAGGGGCCGACCGCTGAGCGCGGGCACTCGCCACGTCATCGTTCGATGTCGTTCGATCGGAGCCGTACTCTACTGAGATCGCTCCAGGACTGCACGCTGAAAGTCCGTTCCTCGGCCCATTCGCAAAGGCCGCGCGAGAACTCGATGTGCTCCCGGAGACCCTCCGACCCGGGTCCGGGAGCGCGAGCACGAGAGCACGAGAGCACGAGAGCACGAGAGCATCGACGAGGCGTCCTGCGTGGACGAGCACGCCAGGCTGAAGGAACTCGGACACCGCGTCCGCGAACCGGAGATGGTGAAATCCTTCCCGAAATAGGCGGCGGTGAGTTCGACCGGTCGCCGCAATCGGCCAATCGACGGTGTCGGCGGGCGTTGCGTACTCGAGTTTCTTGCGTGGCCGGATATCGGGTCGCAGGGCGGTGCTGTCGGGTTGGACCTGTGTGTGACCCGAGAGACTGGTCGGTGTCTTGGGGAAGTATTGGCGGAGCAGGCCGTTCGTGTTCTCGTCGAGCGGCGCTGCCATGGCTCTTGGGGTCGCAGAAGTACACGGGGACGCCGGTGGCGGCGGTGAACCCGGCGTGGTCGGCCGGTTCCGTGGCTCGGTCCCGGGTCGGCGATGCCATCGCTTTTGGGGCGCGGCTTTCACACGTCGGCCCCGGCGTGTGAAAGCCGCGCCGCCGGTGGACCTGATCGAGGCGCGGCTGCGCACCGGCGAGAGCGGCACCGAGGTGGCCGGCGGCGGGGTGGGGCCCTCGTCGGGCGACCGCGAATCCCACCCCGAGCGGTGGGCGGCGTTCGATCGGCGGTCCGCCTCCGCCGGTCAACGGCCCCGCAGACCGGGTATTCCTTTCGCCGGGGCCGTCATGATCGCCACCGAACGGCTGTGCAACCGTTGCTCCCGGCGCGGGCGCCGTAACCACGAGAGCACGACGGCTTCTCGCTCCCACCCGTATACGAGGATCTCCCAGTCGACTTCGTGAGACACGGACGCCATGGCCGAGTCGTCCTTCGCGACTCGGAAGAAGGGATGGCTCCGCCGCTATGTCGTCCGCTCTGCGGGGAGTCGGGCGCGCCTCGTCTCATCCGGTTGCGTCGGGCGTGCCGGGCGGAAGAGTGTGAGTGCCGTGGCGGCGGCGAGTCCGGCGCTGATCGCGGCGGCGGCGAACGCGGTCGCGACACCGTGGGTGAGGACGTGTTCGGCGCTCTGCGTGGGGGGTGCCCCGCGCGTCGCGGTGCCGAACACGGTTACCCACACCGCCAGGCCCAGGGTGCCGCCCATCCACTGCGTGGTCTGCAACAGCCCCGACGCCGCGCCCGATTCGTGCGCGGCGACGCCCGACAGGCCGTAGATGTTCAGCGGCGTCATGGCGATTCCGGCACCTGCTCCGATGAGTATCACCGGTCCGAGGACGCCCGTCGGGTACTCGGTGGCGTCCCCGAGGTGGGCAAGCCACGCAAGCCCGGTGGTGCAGGCGAGCGCGCCGACCACCACCGGCAACGCGGTGCCCACGCGCCGGGCGAGCGCGGGCGCGAGCCTGGCCATCGTGAACTGGGCGGCCATCAGGGGCAGGAAGGCCAGGCCGCTCTCGACGGGGCTGAAGCCCCGCCCTTCCTGGAAGTACCGGCCGAGCATGAAGAGCACGCTGAACATCGCGGCCGAATAGAACGCGACGATGGGCAGTACCCGGGCCAGGGTGCCGGACACGGCCAGGCGCAGCGGTAGGACGGGCTCGGCGGCGCGCCGCTCGACCAGCCCGAACGCGGGCAGGAGCACGACTGCGGCGACGAGGCCCGCGATGGTACGGCCGTCGCGCCAGCCGTCGGACGCCGCGCGGATGAAGGCGTACACCAGGGCGGTGATTCCGGCGGTGCCGATCAGCGCGCCGGCGAGGTCGAAGCGTGGGCGGACGGCCGGGGCGGGCCGCTCCGGCTCGCGGACGACGCGCATGGCGAGCGCGACGAGGATCGCGCCGAGCGGCACGTTGACGAGGAAGACCCAGCGCCACGAGGCGAGTTGGGTGAGCACGCCGCCGAGGATGAGGCCGACGGACGCGCCGCCGCCGAGGACCGCCGAGTACCACGACAGGGCGCGCGCCCGTGCGGGTCCTTCGAACGTGCTGACGATGAGGGCCATCGTGCTGGGTCCGACGAGCGCGCCGCCGACGCCTTGCAGGACACGGGCGCCGACCAGCCACCAGGCCCACGGTGCGAGGCCCGCGAGCAGCGAGGCCGCGGTGAACAGCAGAACGCCGGCGAGGAACGTCCGGCGGCGCCCGAATGCGTCCCCGAGCCGCCCGCCGAGCAGGAGCAGGCCGCCGAAGGCGAGCGTGTACGCGTTGAGTACCCACGATGACGCGGTCGGCGAGAGGTCGAGGGCGGAGCCCATGTCGGGCAGTGCGAGGTTGACCACGGTGACGTCGATGCCGATGAGCAGCATCGAGCCGGTGACGACCGCGAGTACGAGGCCGACCCCGCGGGCTCCGGGCCCGGGTGGGCCGCCGGGAGTCCCGGGTGAAGACCCGGGTGAAGACCCGGCCCGCGCATCGGATGGCGCCTCGGATGCGCGGGATGCGCTGGACCCGTCGGACGCGGTGGTAGAGGGCATGGCTGAGCTCCGCAGTTCGGGACAGGGGAATTTAAGAGACTATCCAGTCTCCTATGAGGACTATAGGAGACCAGATAGTCTCTTACAAGGGATTGGGGATACTGGAGTCCGCAGACGAGAAAGGTGACCGCGTTGGAATCCCCCACCGGAGAACCCCGCCACGCCGCGGCGTCACCCACCCGACGGCGCGGCCGCGAGCTCCAACAGGCCATCTACCAGGCGACCTTCGAGCAACTGCGCGAGGTCGGCTACGCGGGCCTGACGATGGACGGCGTCGCCGCCGCCGCGCGAACCGGCAAGGCCCCGCTGTACCGGCGCTGGCCCGACAAGGACGCCCTGCTCGTCGACGCGCTGCGCGACCGGCTGCCCTCGGCCGACGACATCCCGCTCGCCGGCGACCTGCGATCCGACCTGATCGCGATCCTGCGCTTCTTGCACAGCGCGTGCACGATCAGCGCCGACACGGCGCTACAGACGGTCAAGCAGCAGTCCGAGGCCACACACGCGATGGTGCGCGAACGCATCTCCGAGCCGACCCGGCGCCTGATGCTGCAGACCCTGCGCGCGGCGGAAGAACGCGGCGACACCCGCCCCGGTTCCGCGACCCCCCTCGCCGCCCGCGTCGGCCCGGCCATGATCACCTACCAAAACCTGAGCGCACCTGCGGAACTCACCGACGAATTCGTGGTGTCCGTCGTCGACGACGTCCTGCTCCCCATGCTGCGCGGCCCGGCTTGACCTCGGCGGTCTCCGCGTCGCCCACGCTCGCACTCGCGCTCGGCACTCGCGTCGGGCAACCCCGTCGGGCAACCCCGGGCGGCCACGACGGCAGCACCCGCCACCTGCGGGCCCACACCGCCCGCTCGGGCCCCAAAGCCGGTCGTGGCGTAGCGGTGGACGCTAATGGGTCCCCAACACGCGGTCGACCGCGATCTCGAGGACCACGCGGCCCGGCGGATCGGGCGGCGGAGAGCCGTACCGGACGGTGTAGCGGCGGACGCCTTCGTCGACTCGCCGCGGATCGGCGGACAGCGTCGCGGGGCCTTCCAAGGTGATCCACCGGAAGCCTGCCGGCCGGCAGATCGCGGCCCGGCTTCCCGGGGCGGCCGACACGTTCCGTGCCTTGCGTGTCGTGCCGATCGTCAGGACTCGGACCAGTCCCGACGTGCCGTCCCAGGTGAAGCGGACGACCACCACGTGCGGCGAGCCGTCGGGACGAAGTGTCGTCAGCGTCCCGACACTCGGCGACGCCAACAGGGCCTCGGCGGACGGGTTCACTTCCCCGCCTTCTGCAGTGCGTTGGCGTTCTTGCGCGTGTCGGCCTTCGCCTGTGCCTTGGCCTTCGCCTCTGCCTTGGCCTTCTTCTCCGCCTTGACCTGGCGCAGGATCAACCTGGGGATGCTCATCGGGACGTCCCGGGTCGCCACTCCCATGGCCTTCCCGATGAACCGATCATCCTCCAGTTGGCTCAGCATGGCGGCGGCGAGATCGGTCCGTGCGGTGTAGAGCCCGTCGACGCTGTCCTCGCCGACTTCGAAGTTCGTCACCTCGTGGTGCTCGAAGAGCCCGCCCGGACGCACGATCGTCCAGTCCAGATCGCTTGTCCTCATCAGCGCCTCCATGCGGCGCATGTCGTCGTGCGCCGTCTTCGCGATCCTGCGATTGACCAGAGGGTCCATGACGAGGTTGAAGAAGTGCTCGCCGGTGGGCCGCCAGGCGGGGTCCGTCACGCTGGAGCTGACCGCCAAGAAGCGCTTGACGCCGTGCTGTTCCATGCCCGCGAAGATGTTCCGTACGCCGTCCGAGTAGACCGTGACCGACTCCCGGGTCGGTGGCACTCCCAGCGCCGACACCACCGCGTCGCTGCCCGCGACCGCCGCGGCGACGGCGTGCGCGTCGGCCACGTCCACGCCGGCGACGGTGAGGCCCGTGCGAGGGGCCAGGGCGTCGGCTCGCCGGGAGACGGCGGTGACGAGGTGGCCGGCGGCGAGGGCCTGGTCGGTGAGTTGACGGCCGGTCGGGCCGGTGGCGCCGAAGACGGTGATGCGCATGTGTTCGCTCCTTGTTTCCCGCCCCGGACGTCCCCGGGGCTCGACAGACGCCGACTCTGCCGGGGCGAAGGCGTGGTATTCAAAGACGATGAATAAATCTCGGGGCCGTCCACGGGGCAACCCGCCGACCAGAGCGCTCATCGCCGAAGCCGCGCGCGGCCTGTTCCTCGAGCACGGATACCGCCGTACGACCCTGCGAGCCATCGCCGCGGCGGCCGGCGTGGACCAGGCGCTCATCAAGTACCACTTCGGGTCGAAACAACGGCTGTTCGGCGAGGTCACGGAGTTGCAGTGCGCCCAGTCGTTGGGGCTCACCGAGGCGCTGCACGGTGACCCGGCGGGCGTCGCCGACAGGATCCTGGAGGCCGTCACGGATCTGTGGGACGCCACGGTGGTCAACCGCGACGCACTGCGGGACGAGGACGTGATGGCAGTCCTGCGGGAGTACCTCGATGGCGAGGTACTCCCCCAGATTGCTGAATATCTCGGCGGGACGGACGCGACCGAGCGCGCGACCGCCGTCGTCACGGTGATCGGCGGACTGATCTTCACGCGGTACCTGCAACCGCTGCCGGCTGCGAAACGGCTGTCCCCGGCCGACGTGCGACGCGTGCTGGGACCGACACTTCGGGCGGCGCTTCAGGGCGGACGGGTACGGAGCGGGACGCGCCGCGCCGCGGCCTGACCACGCGGGCCGGGGACGCGCTGTGCCGCGCTCTTGGGTCGGGGGCTTTCCGGCTGGTGTATTGCGGTTGGTGGCACGGGTTGGATCTTGACGATCGTTGGTATCGACTGCGAGCATCGGCGGCATGCAGACGCGATTGGTGCTCACGCGGCGACGCCATGTCGACCTCTCGCGTGTCTCCAGTGCCTTCTGTTGCGCCGAGGCCTGATTCCGGGTTCGACCCCGTAGGCCCGCCTCCCGTGCTCACGTCCACCGGTGGACGGCGGTTGTCGGGCAATCACCGCAGCCGCAGCGCCTGAACCCGGCGTCTGGCGTGCCCGGCCGGTCCGGTGTGTCCGGTGCATTCGTCGTTTTCGGTGCGTTCGTCGCGTTCGATGACATCGGCGTGCCGAAGATTTCGGGAGCACCCGCAATCGGCGGTATCCGCAACGGGAGTTCCGCGGGTCCGCGCCTGCCGACGGCCGCAGCTTCGCGAGCGCGGGCTTCGACTCCGCGGGCCTGAGCTTTCACGACGACCGGGACGATCTCGGCCGGCGCCTCACCGGGAGCGGGAGCGTCGCCTCGACGGGGTGTGGACGCTGTGGTCCTCGGCGGTCGGCCGCGTCGACAAGGTGTCCCGGCGCCGCACGTACAACGCCCTCAATGTGCCGACGATCCAAGCGGAGTCTTCCCGTGTCCCTCACCTTTCACTGGTTCCTGCCCACCAACGGCGACAGCCGGCATGTCGTCGGCGGCGGCCACGGAGCCCCGGTCACCACCTCCGGGCGGGATCGGCCGCCGACGGTCGCATACCTGAGTCAGATTGCCCGTGCCGCCGAGGATCTCGGCTTCGTCGGTGCGCTCACGCCCACCGGCGCCTGGTGCGAGGACGCCTGGTTGACCACCGCGATGGTCGCCCAGCACAGTGAACGGCTGAAGTTCCTGGTCGCGTTCCGGCCCGGCTTCGTTTCGCCGACACTGGCCGCGCAGATGGCCTCCACCTTCCAACGCCACACCCGTGGACGGCTGTTGCTCAACGTCGTCACCGGAGGCGAGAGCCAAGAGCAGCGCGCCTACGGCGACTTCCTCGACAAGGACGCCCGCTACCGGCGTACCGGTGAGTTCCTGGAGATCGTGCGCGGCCTGTGGGAGGGCAAGACCGTGGACGTGCGTGGCGACCACCTCCGGGTCGAGGCCGCGACGCTGGCCCGGGTCCCCGATCCGGTGCCAGAGGTGTACTTCGGCGGTTCCTCGGCCGTCGCCGGAGAGGTCGCGGCACGACACGTGGACGTGTACCTCACCTGGGGCGAGCCGCCGGCCCGGGTCGCGGAGAAGATCGCGTGGATCCGCGGGCTGGCGGCGGAACACGGCCGCGTGCTGCGCTTCGGCATCCGCCTGCACGTGATCACCCGCGACACCTCGGCCCAGGCGTGGGCGGAGGCGGAGCGGCTGTTGGCCGGCTTCGATCCCGAAACGGTGAGATCCGTACAGGCGGGGCTGGCCCGCAGCGAGTCGGAGGGGCAGCGACGGATGCTGGCATTGCACGGGGGCGGCAGTCGGGACGGTTTGGAGATCCATCCCCATCTGTGGGCCGGAATCGGGCTGGTGCGCGGGGGCGCGGGCACGGCGCTGGTCGGCAGCCACGCCGAGGTCGTCGAACTGATCAAGGAGTACGCGGCGTTGGGGATCGAGGAGTTCGTGCTCTCCGGCTATCCGCACCTGGAGGAGGCGTACTGGTTCGGGGAGGGGGTGCTGCCGAGGCTGGCCGCGGAGGGCCTGTGGCGGCACCCGGACGAGGAACGCGCGGTCGGGGCCGGGGGCGGGTCGTGAGCGGTGGGGCAAAACGCGCGATCTGCTCTCGGTTGGTCTCATCGCTGCAGCCGGGCCGTCGCACCACCGCCGATGTCGACGCCGATGTCAACGCCGATACCGATGCCGGCGCCGGCGTCCGCAGCATGGCCGGTCGGCGTCTCGGGTTCGGCCTGCATCCCGGCCTGCCGGGCGCCTCGGCTGGGCCCTGGGCGTCCTGCGGGCCGCCGATGAGCTGCAACTCGCTCTGACTGTCGGCTCGTCCGTCCTCTTCCGCTTCGTGTTGACGCGATTCCCTTGCGTAATAAGAAAGTTGAGCCACGCCGCAGCCCGGATCCCCCGGGGCTGGGCACGGCGAACGGCCCGGCCGTCCGCTTCACCTGCGGATGGCCGGGCCGTTCGGGGTTCAGAGCGGACGGCTCATCAATCCTCGTGCGCGTGCACGGTGTTGGTCTCCTGGATCTTCTTCCAGGACTTCGGCTCCGGCAGTACGTCCGCCGTGACACTCGACTTCGCCGGGCTCGGCGCCGCCGCCGCACCGGCCGAGCCCGCCGCGGGCTTCGCCGGCGTGAACAGCCAGGTGTTCAACAACTCGCCCAGCGGCTTGCCGGAGATCCGCTCCGCGTACGCCTGGAACTGCTGGATGGTGGCGTTGCCGTACTTGCGCTCGGTCGGCCACCCCTTGAGGATCCGGAAGAACTTCTCGTCACCGACGGCGTTGCGCAGCGCCTGCACCGCCACCGCGCCCCGGTCGTAGACCGCGATGTCGAACTGATGGTCCGCACCCGGGTCACCGGGCTTGACGGTCCAGAACGCGTGGTTGGCCGGGTAGAGGTTGTAGACGTAGTCGGCCAACTCCTGGGCCGTACCCTCGTTCTCGTGCTCGGACCACAACCACTGCGAATACCGGGCGAAGCCCTCGTTGAGCCAGATGTCGCTCCAGCGCTGCACGGACACGCTGTCCCCGTACCACTGGTGGGCCAACTCGTGTACCACGACGGAGGTGTTGACGCCCCGGGCGAACTGCGCGGGGCTGTAGAAGATCTGCCCCTGGGTCTCCAGCGCGTACCCGGTGGGGACGTTGGGCACGTAGCCGCCGACCGTGCCGAACGGGTACGCGCCGAAGTAGCCGCTCAGCCAGTCGACCAACTCACCGGTGCGCTCGACACTGGCCTGTGCCGCACCGGCGTTGTCGCCGAGGTCCTTGCTGTACGCGGTGATCACGGGCAGGCCGCCCGGGGTGGTGTCGGTGCGGATGTCGAACCTGCCGATCGCCAGCGTGGCCAGGTAGGTGGCCTGCGGCTTGTTCTGCCGGTAGTTGTAGCGGGTCCAGCCGGCCCGCGAGCTCTGGGTCGAGGTGCCGTTGCTGACCACCTGGGTGCCGTCGGGCACCAGTACGGAGACGTCGAAGGTGGCCTTGTCGGTCGGGTGGTCGTTGCTCGGGTACCACCAGGCCGCGCTCTCCGGCTCGTTGGCGGCGACGCCGCCGTCGGGAGTGCGCAGCCATGCCGACTGGCCTCCGCGCTCGACCTCACCGGGCTTGTCGGCGTAGCGGACGACGACGGTGATCGGGCCGCCCTTGGTGATCACCCGGGCGGGGGTGACCTCCAGTTCATGCTCACCGGTGCCTGCGAACTTGGCGACGCGGCCGTTGACCAGCACCTCCTTCACCTTGAGCACGAAGTCGAGGTTGAAGCGGGTGAGGTTCTGGGTGGCGGTGGCCAGGATGGTGGTGGTGCCCTCTAACTCGTCGGTGGCGGGCTGGTACTTGAGCCGGATGTCGTAGTGCGAGACGTCATAGCCGCCGTTGCCGGCGTACGGGTAATAGGGGTCGCCGATGCCCGCCGCTCCCGCGCCGACGTTGGCGGCGGAGGCGGGGACGGACAGGAGCATGGCGAGCGCGCCGGCGGCGGCAGAGACGATCAGCCTCTTGCGCACAGTGGTCCTCCACAGGGTCACTGGGAAAACGGGTCGGATCGATCCTTGTCCCTACGGGCCCTGTCCCACGCCCGAACGAACGGATGTTCGCGAGACGAAAGCGAGCCGAAATGAGGGCGCTGCGATCTCGTTGCGACACCGCCCCGGCCGATGGCTCCTCGGGGCCCATCGCCAACGGCGTTGATCCCGGCGCCGGCGCCGGGATCGGCGAGCCGTGCTCTGGCCGCGGGCCGTCGTATTTCTCGACGTGCAGATGCCCGAGCAGCTCGGTCGGCGCGCGCCGGGTGTGCGCCGAAAGCTCCCCGATCCGGCAGGCATGGGGCGGTCATCTCGTGCTCGAACTCGACGCTCTGCCCGTTCGTAACAGCGTGCGCTGCTCCTGCGCCGGGTGGAAGGTTCCGTCGTCGTTGGCGGCCTGCGACCAGGGGACGTTCGCCACGGCGGGGATGTGGCCGGACACCCGCGCCTGCCATCGCCCGCACACGGCTGACCGTGCCCCTCCCGCCGTGGCCGGCGGACCACGTCCCACGACACGGCTGCTCGTCCCGGCAGTTTGGGCGGGCCTTGCGGACGGCGTCGCGCAGGGCGTTGGCGACCGGTTCGGTGCGCAGGTGGTCGGCGGTCGCCCAGCCGACGACTTCGCGGGTGGCGATGTCGATCACGGTCGCGAGGAACAGCCGACCCTGCTCGACGGCGCGGCGCCGGGGCCACGCTGCGGCGGCGGAAGTGGGCGGCTCGGGAGACCTTCAGCGGTTCACCGACACGTTGGACGCTGTGACCTGCGCTTTTCTCCGTCTCGATGAGCGGGTGCACCGGCACCGGGTCTCTCTCACGATGAAGGTCGTGGCCCGCTTCAGGACCTCCATTTCCTGGCGCACCCGGGTGTGCTCCCGCCGCAGCCGGGCGAGTTCCTCAATCCGCCGCCGCCGGGCATGACCGGCGAAACCCGCTTGACCCTCGGCGCGGACCGTTCGAGGGTTCACGCATGAGGACTACGCTCCGTCTGGAGAAGATCACCCCTGCCAACTTCGACGCCGCCGTCGCCCTGCGGGTACGCCCGGACCAGGCGCATCTGGTCGCCCCGGTGGTGAAGTCGCTCGCCCAGGCGTATGTGCATCCGGATACGGCCTGGCCTCGTCTGATCCTCGACGGGGACCGGCCCGTCGGGTTCCTCATGGCGTTCTTCGACATCGATATGGCGTTCTTCGACGACGACCCGACCGAAGCCGGGGCGGCTCGGGACGAGGACGGGGGCGGGAAGGTCGCCGACCTGCGTTCGGGGCTGTGGCGCCTGAACATCGCGGCCGGGGAACAACGCCGCGGATATGGCCGGTTCGCGGTCGCGTCCGTGGCCGACGAGATCCGGCGCCGCGGCGGTACCCGCCTGACGACCAGCTGGCACCCCGGCGACGACGGACCGGAGGGCTTCTACCTGAGGTTGGGCTTCCGACCGACGGGAGAGAACAGCGGAGACGAACGGATAGGCGAACTCGACCTGTCCTGACTCCCACCCTTCACCGGGCCTCGAACCCCCACCCGGCAGGGGTTCGAAACCTCGACTCCCGCACCTCGGATGCCGATCCTCGCCGAGGTTCGGAACCCCGACCTCGCGGATGGGTCGCGGCGACTCGGCGACTCGGCGACTACGAGGCCGACACGAAGCGGCCCTGTTACGGACGAGGCCGTCCATCCCTTGGCGAAGACGGCCCGACGAGGTGAATCCGCCGGACGACCCCGGTGCCGGCGACACCGACACGCAGCGGCCTCCACACGAACGGGGCCGCTCCCCTCGTCGAAACGGCCTCGACGTCGTGAGCCGTACGGCAACGTGCCCGGGGGCGTGGGGCGTGGAAGCCCGTCGCCCGGGAACGTCGCCGACGACAACGCCGCAGCCCGACACGACCACCTCACCCCTGGCAGTGGATGACCGGCGAGAGCGAGGCCCACGAGCCGAATCGCACACCGATAAGGGCCCGTTACTACTCCCCGAGCCTGGCCCCGGACGCGAAGGGGTCGGCGGCACCGGGCAGCCGGGCGCATGGCCGCCGACAGGGCCCGCGCAGCCCGCAAGGGCGGGGTCCTCGACGCGGTGGTGGTGCCCGTTCCCCCGGAGGCGGCGCTTCTTCGCTCGATGTGCTCCCCGGAGTCTGCGGGCGGGGTTGGCCGCGAAATCCGTGCTCGGCAGGGCGGTGTGTTCGGCCGTGGGTTCACGGGAAATCGGTGATGTCGGCCTTGTGGTCGGGGTGTTCGGTGGTGTCGATGTCCGGCGGTCGGGACCGGTTGGTCTTTTGGTGTGAGCCGCTGCAAAGCGTTTGAAGTCGGGCATCTATCATGATCGTCCGTTTCCGGTTCCCCGGAACGTCGAGCCGGGGAAGGCGGCGATTACGCACGGCGTCATCGGCCCCAACCGCTCGGACATCCGAGTCGGTACAGGGCGGTGGAGCGTGGTGGGTCGGCAGCCGGAAGCAAGAGCCACACCTCCCGAGGTGGACAGCGAGAGGCTTTCGCTGGTGCTTCGCGACACCTATGCCAAGCCGGGTACGTCGACGTGGAGAGGCAACGGCAAGGCGTCGGCGGCCCTCGCCCACGAACTCGGCACGGGGGAACGCACCGGAAACGACCGCTTCCACGCGGTCGACGTCGCCGACCTCCTCGGCCGGTATCACAAGTTGCTGCGCCACGACCGTACGCTCACCGAACGCGACCGTCGGGTCACCGTCACCGAGTCCACCGAGTTGTGGAGCGCGCTGCAGGCGCCCGACGAAGCCGGCGCGATCACCCGGTGGTTGCTCGGGAATCCCGCACGAGTGCGTACCGTCCTGGACGTCGCCGACCGGGTCCGGCGCGACCCCGACCTGGCTCCGGCCACCGGATCCCGGTTCGAGACGTCCCCGTACGGCAGACGCACCCTGATCGCCGCCGCACCGCTGCGGGGGCTGCTCCGAGACCTGGGGGCCGCGAGGAAAGGTCGCGGCGCGGCGCCACCGGCCACTCCCGGTCTCGATCCCACCCGGATCACGGCCGCCGGCCTGCCGACGTCGAGTCGCCCCGCCGTCGAACCCGGCGACGGTCGCCGGGGCCCGGCTGCGGCACCGACGGAACCACACCGGAGGCGAGAGCGCCCCGGACCGGAACCCGGCTCCTGACCCGAACCCGGCTTCCGACCCGAACCGGCGATCGAAACCCACCGGACACGGGAACGCACAGGGATCCGGCCCCGGCTCCCGAGCCGACCCGATGAGCCGACCAAACCCGACCCGACGATCGGAACCGAACCGGAGACGGAAGCACCCTGGGTCCGACTCCGGCTCCCGACTCGGGGATCGGACCCGCACCGGAAGCGGGAACGCCGCGGACCCAACCGGCATCGGATCCAATCCGCGATCGGAACCGCGCTGGGCAGGAACACCCGGACCCGAACCCGAACCGACTCCCGAACCGACTCCCGAGCCGAACCCGGCTCCACCGTCCCACAAGCACCACGAGCGCGAGGCCGCAGGATGACACGACCCCGATACGACACCGGACGAACCCGGCCCGCATCCGGTCGGCTGTTCAACCGGCTCTGGCGCGCGTGCCCCGCGGCGCGGCCCCACCTGGACCGACTGGCACACGAGGCCGGGCTCGACGCCACGGCGGCGGAGCGTGCGATCCCCGGTTCGGTCGCGCGTGCGCTCAACCCGTACAGCGTGTTGTCGGAGGCGTTCTTCTGGCCCGTCCTGGCTCCGGCCGCCCGCACCGGTGACGTCGGGCGACTACCCGCGCTCGCCGCGATCGTGGAAGCACTGCTCGCGTCCTCGGACGAGGACGTCCGGGACGCGACCCACATCCGCGTCCTCACCCCGCTCTCGCAGGACCCCGAACTGTGGCCCCGTTTCCGCCCGTTCGCCGGCCCACGCCTCCTCGCCGCCGTCCACACCGCGGAACCGAACCCACACCGCGCCGAACCCGAGTGAGCCGGAACCAGGCACCCGTAAGGGGGCATCCGCCGGCGAGCCGCGCGACCGTGCCCCCGGCCGGTTCCGCGGCCGAGCGAGCGTCGAGATCCGCCTTCCAGCCGCCGGCGGGGCCGGCCGCCGCGTTCGTCGTCACTGCCGGACGCCGAGGTGATCCACCGCGGTTCGCGGACGACACGGCCGCGATCCGGACCTCGCGCGCGATCGGCCGAACGCGTGGCGGGCCGAGGGCGGTTCCGGCCGATCGGTCCACCTCTCGAAGGCGATCCGCGTACACCCGTGCAGGCGCAGCATCCGTGCGGTCGGCCTGCTGGTCGGTGGGCCCGGTGGCCGCGCGGATCCTGCCTCGGCGGGTCATGTCCCGTGTAGTGGTGTAGCCGGGTCGAGTTGGTCGATGTCCTGGGGGTAGACCTTGTCCATGCTGCCTTCGGGGAGGTAGCGGCGGGGGAAGGCGATCCATCCGTCGTGCATCTCGACGAGGACGCGACCGCCCGCCTCGGGGATGCCGGTCGCGATGACCGCGGCCTGGGGGACGATCCGGCGCTGGACGCGGGCGTGCAGTAGGTCGCGTCCAGATCGATGTAGGGAAAGCGGATATGATCCAGTGCCGCGTGCGGAACACCGTTGGTTAGGTGTCGAGGTTGCCGCAGATGCGGGGCACTCGGACTCGAGATCCCGATGTCCCCACCAAGTGCTTTGACCAGGTCGTCCACGCTGCGGGTGGAGACACGTGGACGTATGCCTCCATGATGACCGCGTAGAGGGCCTGGTCGCTGCGGCGCCGGCGTTCCGGCAGCGAGGGGAAGAAGCTGCCGGAGTCGACCTTGGGGATCGCCGGGTCCAGGTCCCCGGCCTGCGTGGTCGGCACCCTCTCCCGGTGCCCGTTACACCGGGTCGCCCGGGTCTCGGCGTGCTCGCCGGGCTCGCCGGGCTCCGCACCGATGTGGGCGGCGGCCTCGGCTTCGTTGAGTTCCTGCAGGATCCGCCGGGCCGGGACCGCACCGACTCGATTCCGTCCGCCGTACGCGGTGACTCCCATCAACCGGAGTAGGTCACGCCGAGACGAGGCCATCGCGTCACCTCTCAACGAGCGTCACTACTCACAGAGTTGCGCGATGGCCGCCCCATGACCAGGGGCTATACCGAGATCACCGGGTACACCACTCGGCAGGACACCATCCGGTGGTTCGTAGGTCGTCCGGGCCGAGCCGCGCGTCGTCGACGCACCAGCCGGAGCCATGCACGGAGGCCACGGTCGGAGCACCCGGCGCAGCCGGGTCGGCGAGCTGCGAGTGGGGCAGCTGCGGGTGGGCGAAACCGTCCGGCACTTCCGCCCGAACGGCTGCCCGGCCCGGACCGGCTCAGCTCTTCCGTTCACCCAGGACACAGAATTCGTTGCCCTCCGGGTCGAGGAGAGTCACCCAGTGCTGCTCGTCCTGCACGGTGTCGGCGCGCCGGGCACCGAGGGAGAGCAGCCGGGCGACCTCGGCCGCCTGGTCGTCGGGGCGGAAGTCGGGGTGGAGCCGGTTCTTCGACGTCTTGCCCTCGGGGACGGGCACGAAGAGCAGCCCCGGCATCCGGTCCGGCTCGGGCCGGATCTCGATGATCTCCTCGGATTCGTCGACCACTACCCAGCCGAGAGCCTCGGCCCACCAGCGCCCGAGGGCGATGGGATCGGAGGAGTCTACGATGATCTGTTCCCATTCGAGTGCCATGGGCGTGAGCATAAACAGGGTCGGCCGGCTGCCGGGGCTGGGGGTAAGTACCGTCGACCGCCGGTCCGGTGCGCGGGTCGTATCCCGCAGAGCGGTGTGGGGAGCTGGGAGGTGGGGGCCAACATCGGTGCCCCACCTGCGAGTTCACTCGGCGAGGTGGTGCAGAACCGAGCGCATCGCACCCTGCATGGCGGCGCGTGCCTCCTCCGTGTGGTCGATCGTGTCGAAGCCGTGGTGACCGAGCGGTACGTCGATCACCTCGATGTCGGCTCCCGCCGCCTCCGCCGCCGACAGGAACCGCGCCACGGTCGCGGCGATCGCCTCGTGCTCCAACTCCACGCGGGTGAGCACGATCGGCAGCCGACCCGCCGCACCCACCGCGTCCGCCGGACGGAACCGCGAGTCCCCCAACCCCCAGTTCGGCAGCGGCGCCAACACCGGGTAACTCGCCGCCAGGCAGCGCAACCACTCGGGCGGAGCCGCGAGCCAGTCCGTCGTCAGCAGGCCGCCACCCGAGAAGAACCACAGGGCGACGCGCTCGCCGTCGACGCGCGGATGCGCGCGTACCCGCTCGACCGCCGCCACGACGTCGGCGGCGGCCCGCTCGAAGTCCTCGAGACCGTGCAGCCGGTGATCCACCGTCACACCGACCGCCCCCAGACTCGCCGCGAGTCGGGCGTGGCCCACCAGACCCGGCCAGTCGCGCGGCGTCGGCCGTGCGTCCGGGGGCACCGGGCCGCCGTGCAGGAACACGACCGCGGGACGCGGGGAATCGTCGTCCGGCAGATGCAGATCGACGGCACCGATCCGCTCGCGCGGGCACGGCGGAACGTCGAGCAGGAACGGCCGCCGATGCGCCGGTTCCTCGCGCGTCGCGGTCGCTGCACCCATCACGTGCCCCTCACCCGAGGCCGCACCCATGAGCACCGTCGCCAGTTCGTCGGGGGCGGACACCATCGGCCAATGTCCGGTGGTCAGTTCGAAGAGCGTCACGCGGCGTTCGACGAGAGCGCCGAGACGGGCGTCACCGAGACTCGCGAGCGACTCGAGCAGGGCGATGTCCGTACCGCTGGAGGTGCACAACACGCCGGTTGCCGGGAGTTCGTCGACCGCGCCGGAGAGCACGAGGGGTTGTCCGAACGTCCCCTCCGGATGCGGCGCCGCCGACCGGGTCATCGCCGCCAACGCCTCCGGCGCGAGACCGTCCGTACTGCCCCACAGATGCCACTCGTCGGGCGACGGTGCGGGCAACCGCGTGTCGACCTCTCCGGGAGCCCGCTCCTTGTGCCGCTCCGACAGCCCGTCGCGGACGCCCTGGAGCGGCACGAGCGCGAGAGCCGCATCGCCGTTGCTCGGCATGCCCGCGTCCAGGTACACCACCCGCGCGATCCGATCCGGCCGTCGATCGGCCGCGCCCAGCACCGGATGGATGCCGTAGTCGTGCCCCACGAGAACCACCTCGCGCGCGTCGGCGTGCTCGATCACCTGCAGCACGTCCTCGATATGCGTCTCCAGATCCGTGCCCGGACCCGCGAGGTGGCGGCGGTCGCCGAGACCGGTCAGCGTCACGGCGTGCACCTCCGCCCCCTCCCGCCGCAGCCGGGCGGCCGTCCGCCGCCATATCCAGCCGCCCGTGAAAGGACCCGACACCAGGACGAATGCCGTCATGACCTTCTCCTTCCGTACCGTCGCAACGCTGCGTCGCCGCGCTGCCGCGCCCCCGGCCAGATCGGCCGTCCGCGCTCGTGGGTACGGTAGGAACTCCCCTTGAGGGAGGTTCAAGTGTCGTCTCCGCCACGGCCCCGGATCACGCCGTCGCCACCGTCCGCGCGCTCGCCATTGCCCTTGCCCCTGCCCTCGTCTTCGTCTTCGTCTTCGTCTTCGTCTTCGTCTTCGTCGGCCGATGGTCTGCGCAGCATCGGGGAACTCGCGGAACAGGCCGGCGTCACCGTCAAGACCGTGCGCTACTACTCCGACCAAGGCCTGCTGCCCGAGGCATGCCGCAGCGCCGGCGGTCATCGCCGCTACGCGCCCCAGGCATCCGAACGCCTCCGCCTCATCCGTTCGCTCCGCGGCCTGGACCTCCCCCTCCCCGCGATCCGTCGCATCCTCGACCGCGACGGCGCGCCCGGCAGCGTCGACCAGGACGCCCTCGAAGACGCCGTAGCCCGCCACCTGCGCGAACTCGGCTCGCAGATGTCCGCGCTCCGCTGGCGCGAGGCCGCCCTCCTGCTGCTCCGCGATGCCGCACCCGACGAGCGCGCGGATCGGCTCCACCTCGTCGGTGCCATCGCCACGCCACCCGACACCACCGCGATGGCCCGCTTCTGGCGCCGCTGGCTCCCCGCGCGGCTCCCGGCCCGCGTCACGGCGATGATCATCGACCACGCGGTGCCGCAACCCCCCGACGACCCGACGCCGGAACAGGTCCTGGCGTTCGCCCGACTGCACGCGTTCGTCACCGGCAACTGCCCCGGAGACAACCTCGACGAGTGCCAACCCGCCGTGCACCGGCCCGAGGAGGGCTACCGGCCCGCCGTGCTCTACGACGGCCTTGTCGACGCGTACGCGCTGGCATCGACACAACTGCGGGCGCGGCGGACACCGGAGCCGGGAGAGGCCCTGGACTGCTTCGTCGACGCTTACGCCACGTCACGCCGCACCGGCGACACGGCGCCCTTCCGCCGCGCCCTGCACGGCCAACTCGCTTCGGACCCGCGCGTCGACCACTACTGGCAGCAGGTGGCCGCAATCCGTACGCCCGGCTCCGGCGCGTCGGAACCCACGCCCGGTGCCGCACACGACTGGCTCACCGAGGCCCTCGCCGCCGACATCGGCCTCTCGGCAGCCTGAGGCCCACGCGGGGGGCGGGCCGGGCCGGGCAGGGCCAGGCCGGGAAAATCCCGCGCCTGGGGTGCCGAGTTGGGGCGTGTGGGGCAGCCGGGCCGTGGGGCCGGCCGCATGCCGACGACCTACGCCTTCGGGAGGTGTTCCGTCATGGCCGGCCCCGGGCGAGGACGCGCGCCCCGCACTCCCCCTGGCGCCGTCCGGCGTCGACGAGGTCATACGCCGCAAGGAACGTCGCCCCATGAACACGACCGTCCACAGCCGCGTCGAGGCCGCGCGCACTCCGACTCGACCCCGGAGGCGGAACCGACGGACGTCGGGTTCGAGTCGCAACAGACGTCGAGTTGTGTACTGCGGCCGTTACGCGGCCCGCACGGTCCCCGTCCGACGACAACGGGCGACTGTTCAACCACCGGTCGGCCTCGTCCGTCGATCGCCGGTCCGGGTTTCGGCTGTTTCACGCGAGCGGGGGCGTCTTGAGGGCCCACGACCACCGCGTGTGGCGGACGGACTTGTGGCGCCCGGATCACGTGATGTTATGGGCAGATGTGATTACCCCGGGCACCGTGCCACCGGCTACTTTGGTGCCGCCCGATCGGAGCTGTACGGGAACGTCCCGCCCGACGGTGGTCGGTTCGGACTCCGCGGCGGCGCTCGTCTCCCGGTTTCATGCCACTTCCGCCCCCGTCGAGGAGACGCATGTCCCGCCGCGCCCGTCCACGTCCTCGCTCGTTACCCATGGCACTGGCAACCGCCGTGGTCACCACGCTCGTCGCGCTCGTCGCGCTGGGCCCGGCCGGACCCGCCGGTGCGGCCGGCTCGCCGCCGTCCGACGCCGTTCCCTCGCCCACCGCGCCGCATCGGGGAGTCGTCGCGCAGCCCGGATCCGACGCGCCGACTCCCGGGCGGGACGCGGCCGTTCGGGCCTTCGTCGAGCAACGCGCCGAGCTGCGCGCGGCGCTCGCCGGCGACTCCGCGGACACGCCGGACCACGCCGCGAAGGGCGGTGCGGGCGCGAGCCTCGCACCGACGCACAACTTCTGGGGTGTCTTCCCACAGCCGGGCACGCACGACGGGATCACCGCCACGCACAGCGTGGATCCCTCGTACAAGGTCACCAACTCGCAGAACTTCACCTACGCCCCGACCACCAAGGCGCAGAACTCGTGCATGGAGGTGGTCACCGCCTACTGGAGCCAGGGCGCCGAGATATGGGCGTGGGACTGGTGCGGCACGAGCGGCCCCGCCAAGACCCTGAAGGTGAATGCCGACTTCCTGGCGAAGTACACCACCACCACCGGTGGAATCACGTCCTACAGCGTGCAGTTGACCAAGGACGCCACCTCGGGCAACGCATGGTCGTCGTATCTGTACAACCACCGCACCCAGGCCTGGGAACTGCTGTTCCGCTCCTCCGGCACCGACCAGAGCCGGCTCGCCTACGGCTGGGACATCTTCGAGATCTACGCCACGGTCAACCCCGCCACCGGCAAGGGCTACTTCTGCACCGAAGCCCGCAGCACAGCATTCGACAGCGCCGACATCAAACTCCGCAGGGCCGGCGCATGGCAACTCGCCACCCCCACCGACTCCCCCTGGACCAGCACCAACCCACGCGGCAGCGACTTCCTGTGCCCGACGCTCACCTTCACCCGCGCCGCAGCCAACCACCACTGGACCGTCCACCCCTGACCATCACAAGTACCGCGCCACGACCGGACTTCGCACGGGCCGGACCACAACGCACGCCGGACCCGCACCCGCACCCGCCGCAAGTCGGCCTTTGCCGCGTCCGCTTCCGCGACCTCCACCACCCGACCGCAACACCTCGCCCGGAGGGCCTCGCAAGGCCCTCCGAGGCGCTGCCGATCCGTCGGCACACCACCGGGCAGCGAGCCGAGTTGTAGTCGATCGCGATGATCAACTGGGCAAGGGCCGGCAGGGCCAGGGTCAATCCGAGACGGCGGCGCGGCGGTGTGGCGGTGCACTCGCCGAGATGATCACCTCGGGCGTCGACCCGCTCGCCCGCTACGCCACCACCACACACTGACCCCTCACCTCGCCCCACACCGCAACCGCGCACCGACCGGCCCGGGCCCGGTGTCGCTCGGGCCCGGGTCGGCGGCTCGACCCGGGCGCCGGCGTCTTCGCCCGAAGGCCGGCCGCTACTCGAACCGCGCGGTGTCGCCCGCGCCTCGGCGTACGATCTCGGCCTCGTCGCTGGAGTAGTCGACGACCGTGGTCGGCTGGGTGCCGCAGTCGCCCGAGTCCACCACGGCGTCCACCACGTGGTCGAGCCGCTCCTTGATCTCCCAGCCCTGTGTCAGCGGTTCGTCCTCGCCGGGCAGGAGCAGCGTGCTGGAGAGAATCGGCTCACCGAGTTCGGCGAGCAGGGCTCGGGTGACGACGTGATCGGGAATGCGGACGCCGACCGTCTTCTTCTTCGGGTGCAACAGTTGCTTCGGTACCTCGGACGTGGCGCGGAGGATGAAGGTGTAGGGACCGGGCGTCGATGCCTTGATGGCACGGAACGCGTCGTTGTCCAGGTGTACGAACCGGCCCAGTTGGGCGAAGCTCTCGCATACCAGGGTGAAGTGGTGCCGGTCGTCGAGGTTGCGGATCGTCCGGATCCGGCTGATGCCGTCACGGTTGCCCAACTGGCATCCCAGTGCGAAACAGGAATCCGTCGGGTACGCGATGAGCGATCCGGCGCGGATCAGGTCGACCACGCTGGTGATGGTGCGCGGCTGGGGGTTATCGGGGTGCACATCGAAATACTTCGCCATCCGCCGACCCTAAGGGGAAGAGCGCCCGCTGCCGGCCAACGGATGCGACTCCGAACCTGATCGCCGGCCCCGGCCCGCGGTGGCGTCGCGGCCGGTGCCGGTGTCAGGTGTGCTCGGTGAGGTGGGCCGGGAGCCGGCCGACGAGGGCGCGGACGGCTCCGGAACGGCTCCGCCGAGGACGATCTCGGTGCAGGTCCGCCGTCGCGATCCGGAGGCAGAGTCGGTGATGGGATGGGGGTGGCGGGAATCGTGGTCATGGTGGCGGGCCCCGAAACGGTGGTGGGTAGCGCTGCCTGAGCGGGCACACCCATCGCCGCCCCCTACAACGGCGAAGCGGCGGGATCGGGCGGGGGCGCCCAACTGGTTCGGGAGGTGCGGTGTACGTTCGGGTCGGGGCGGGGAACGAAGGGGCCGACGGCCCCGCCGTTGTCCGTGGTCGGGCCCTGGTGGCGTCCCGCGGTGTCGGTGGCGTTCCCGGGCCCTGGCAGTCCCGATCGTCGTCCCGACACGGCAGGCGGCTCGCGCGCGCCCACGCTCGGCGTGAACGCGGTTCCATGGGACGCGCGTCGTCAGCCTTTTTCCAGGCTTTTGTGCACACCGGCACCGGTTGCCATGAATGCGCTGTGGATGGGATTCTGCAGAATGCGATCGGCCGAGGCTCGCTGATTCGTCATCACGCGGGACGCCGACACGAAGCCCAGGCTGCCGGTCACCGGGTCCTGGGCGCGGATCGGGTTCGACTTTTCGGGCTTCAGCCCCGCGACCGTGGTCGGAGCGGCCCAGCGAATAATATCGGGCAAGGACATACGGGAGTCGTTGAGGTAGGCGTTGGAAACGGCGGGACGGGGCTTGAAAACCCGGGTCAGGTTGCGGAACCTGTGGACGAGACCCGCAGTGGCCCTACCCGCTCCTCGCAACGAATCCATGACGCGGGCCCCGACGCGTCCGGCGCCCGTTCGATCGGCGATTCGCCCTCCCCATTCCCGGGCGAAGTCGCCGGCCCGTTCTCGGAGGTTCGAGCGGCGGCCGGTCCCGCTACCGTGCCACGGGCGATCGAGATCGTTCATGAGTTCGCCATAGGCATCAAGGGCGACCTCGTGCGGCCGCCCAGTGCTCAGGCGCACGACCTCGAAGGCTCGGGCACCCAACTCGTACTCCTCTCCCTCGAGAAACTTGAGCGCGTACTTTCCGAGGACGCGCCCGACCTCGATGGTCGACGTATTGTTTCTCGTGCGCCGGGCATTCCTTCCGATCTTGGAAATGAGGTCGCTTCCCTTGACGCCGCGGCCGCCGTTCTTCCTCGCCTCGGCGTCGGCTTGAAGAATGTGCCCGAACTCGTGGGTCGCGATGGCGATCGGATTCGCCGGGACATCCTGACTCTCCCATCCATTCTCGATATCATGGCGCAGAGTGTCCAGGAGGATGTCCCGATTATCGACTCCCGCCCAGTTCGAATCGAATGTGATCTTCTCGTCGTCGGCGATTGCATAGGCATTGCCAAACGATTCCGAGATATCCTCTATCGCAACCACGCGCAATCCGGAGTCGGGAAAGTCCTCGATACACCGCAGGAGGCCCTCGACGTACTCACGAGCCGTCTCCGAATGTGTGGCCTCACCACCCAGACTGGCGGTGAGGTCAACGCCGGCCACCCAGGCCTCGTCGACGAGGACCATCTCGATGTCGTCCACGGTTCTCGCGTTTCGCAGGCTCTCCCGAATCTCGGTGGAAGTTTCGGGGAAACGAAACGGGACGGACCTGGCCCATGGATTCTCGATCTCCGTCCCCTTCCGACACCGATGATCCGACGGCCCATCGAAGCGCCAGGATCCCAGGCCCCCGCCCCCACCGCCATCGACCCCACCCATGGCACAGCCGTCTCGTCCGCACACTCCATTCCGGTACGAGGCGACTGCGGCGCACGCGCGCACCGTACGGGATCGAGGGGCGGGTCGTGGTGGGCGGCGCGTCTCGCAGCCGACGCAGGCGGTCCCGCTTCGCCGTGGTACTACGCACGAAGCGCCGGGCGGGCAGGACGGAGCCGTCGGCGCGTCCGGCTTGTCGGGTCGACCGGCACGCGCCGATCGCCGAACCCCCGCCGCAGGTTCGTACATTCCCGGTGGCGGCCCGGTCGCAACCGGTAGCTCCGGGAGCTACGCGACGGCTTCTCCTACGTGTAAACACGGGAGGGCGCCTCGCCGACGCCGGTGGGCGTCTGCCCGAACGGCGCTATCGGGGGACGGAGCCGTAGCCCGGGGGGCGGTCGAGCGGAAGTTCCGTGATGCCCAAGTCTCGTCGCATCACCTGGCGCACTTCGTACAACATCTCGGCGGCCTTGTCGATGTGCGCCTTCAACGCGTCGAGGTTCTCATCCGGCGTTTCGCCCCTGTCGTGTTGCCGCACGACTCGGTGCACGAGGTACAGGCGCTGGACGAGTGGCCCGACCAGTTCGATGACGTTGTCCGCGGCGATCATCTGTGCCTTCGCGTAGGCGGCTCTCAGTTCGCCTTCGGATTCGTCCTCGACCTGGACGTGTGATGGCTCGATCGTTTGGTTTGCCTTCAAGGTCCGCCAATGGTGCAGCAGGTGCGTGTACTTGTCGCGTAGGGCCTGGTTCAGGTCGCCGTACGACTGCCGCCGTGCCTCGAGGTGGGCGCGGCGCGCGTTCTCCGCCTCGGTGTCGATGTGCATCCGTTCCGCGTGGCGAAGTTCGATGATCTTGGATTTCATCGCTCCGCGTTGCGCGAAGACACCGGCGGCGAGCGTACCGACCACCCCGACGATCGCCACGATGAGTGAGTCGTTCACGGACGGTCCGAATCGGTGGGCCGCACCCGCGTGGACGCCAGGAATCCCTGCCACGCCGGTCGGCCGAACAGGATGCTCTCGGGCCGGGGCCAACCGGAATCCCGAACGCCGACGCGAACCGACACCGGGGCGACCTCGACGCAACATCCCTCGGCACCGCTGTGGGTGCTCTTGCGCCAGCCGGGCCGCTCCGGGTTGCCGCAACTCGGGTCGGCCTTACTGTTCTTCGTCGACTTCCGGCGCCCGCCCATGAGCGTCCCCTCGTTCGCTGGTCACTCCATCATGTCGAACCGTCCTACCAGGCGCGGGACTTCGTGTGGACCGGATGGAGTACACCTGGCCACGTACCGGGAGGAACGACAAGAAGAGGGCTGCGACCCTGCACAACAAGAACGGCAACGTCGAACGCCTGCGCGTCATGTGACGCGCTGACGCACGGACACACGAACACACGGACGCGCAAGAGCCCGTCACGACGGTCCTCGACGTCTCGTGACGGGCGTCGACCCGTCACACGCTTCGGGGGATTCACTCATCGTCCGCCGCCTTTCCCGCGCACGGCGCACGTGGCACGTGGCACGTGGCACGGAGGTTGTACCCGGGGCGGCCTCGGTGTCGGGAGACGCCGGTCGGGCGCGGTGTGGGAACTCCGGCCCGTACGAGGGAAACGAAGGTGAGCACGACTATGAGGGGTCGGAGGTTCCCGGCTCCGCTGGGCCAGGTGGTGCCTATCACTGGGGTGATCCTTCCGAACATCCGATGCACGCGACCCGCGGATGTCCGGGAGGTACGCCCGGAGCGCGTGGGCGGCGTGAAATGCCCTTCGCTGTTTTCCCGTTCGCGAGGCCCGTTCCGTCCGGTCCGGGTTCCAGGATCTTTCGTACGGTGCTCGAAGGGTGCTCGAACGCCGGCCGATCGGCGCACCGTCCCTCGTTGGGCTCGGCCACCGTTTCACGGCCGGCGGACGGCTCGGGAAGGGGTCGTCGGGGTCGGGTCGAGGTGTGCGCCGGGATGAACAAGAGCGACATCGTCAGGTTCGTCGGTGGGCGTGCGTCTGCGGCCGCCGACCGATTCCGGAACGGTGCGGTGGTGGTGGGGAGTACATCCCTCGCCGGGCGGACGGGTCGCGACTGGGGCCGTGGTCTTGCGGGGTTGTCGGCCGGGATTCGGTCCGCGCAGGTGTGCGGGCGGGTTCTTTGGGGGTTCGCCGGGTCGCCGGGTGTGGCGAGGGCGGGGTTGTGCGGTGACCAGGGCCTGGGTTCGGCGGCGCTTCCGTGTGCGTTGCCGTTGCGGTCAGGAGGTTGTGGGTGTGTCGGCGGCGGTCATCGAGGTGACCGCGTCTGTGACCGTGCTGCGGTAGAGGCCCAGTTTGGGCTTGAGGACGGGGGTGGCGGAGCCGAGGGGGAAGTTGAGGGTGTCCGCGTTGGCCATGTGCTCGGGGTCCGCGAGGACGTTGAGTTCGTCGACGCGGGTGGCGGAGGTGCTCGCACCTTCGGGGTTGAGGTCGATCACCGCGTAGGCCGTTTGGCCGACCGACAGGGGGTACGCCGGCGCGCCACCCAGGCCGCCGGGGATCAGCGGCTTGACGCTCGCGGTGCGATCGGATGACTTCGCGGTGTCCAGGTAGACCAGTGGATAGTGGCTCAGACCGCACGCGGTGGTACCGGTATTGCGGACCTCGATCACCCGTTGACCGGTCGCGCCGGGGCGCGGGGTCACGCGTATCGACAACTTCTGCTTGTCGCACGGGTGGGTGTAGGCGTAGGCGTCGTCCGCTCCACCGCCGGGCTTGTTGTTCGCGCCGGATGTGGCCCCGGCGGGCGCACTCGGACGCGAGGACGCCGAAGTGGACGACGTGGGCGCGGCGGCGGGCTGCCCCGAGGTGAGCGAATCGGGCTGTGCGGCCGGTGCCCCGGTCGGCGGGGACGACACCGAACCACCCGCCGCGGGTGAGGACGCGCCGTCGGACCCACATGCCGCCAGGCTCAGGACGGCACCGGCAACGAGAGCGGTCGACAGGATCAAGGGACGGCGACGCACAGACATGGGGGCTCTTCTCGAACGCGCATGAACAACGGGACGGTTCCAAGGACGGAACCAAGATCCGTTCGAGTTCCGCGCCGCACGTCACAATCGACGGGACAACACACCCACGAAACCGTGACATACGAACCCCTTGAACCCCGCGTGGCGATCCGATATCCGCGATCCGATATCCGGCGATGCGTCGACCGCGGCGCTCGGTGACCGCCGCCTCGATCCGCCGCCTCGATCCGCCGCCTCGCCCCGCGGCCTCGCCCCGGAGGGTGGCGGCTCGCGGGGCGGTTCCAGGAGCTGTTCCTGTTGGAACGACGTCGAGTCGGAGCTCGGTGGGGCGGCGGTGTTGGAAGCTGTGAGGCGTCCCGCAGTGCGTCCACGCAGGGCACCGCCCCTGGGCCCGCCCGGAGTTCGGTGGCGGGGACGGGTCCAGGGGCGAGAGGAAGGCGCAGCGAGGTTGGGAACGACGAGTCGGTCAGACGCCCGCGATGGACTGGATCCACGAGCGGTACGCGGTCACGTTCGTGTAGGCGGTAGTGGTTTGACGGTCACTGGTGGATGCAACGCCGACCTGGATGCCGTTCGCGTTCATCGGACCGCCCGAGTCGCCGCCCGCGGTGATGCCGTTGCCGTAACGGGCGCAGATCGCCGAGCCGTTGTACGCGTCGCGGCAGCCGCCGGTGACCGTCACATTGGCGACTTTCAGGAACTGCGACTGGCAGTTGATCTCCTGGCCGCACCGGGACGTCGCGCCCCAGCCGTAGACCTGGACGCTCTGACCCACCGTCACCGATCCGGGCTGCCCGAGTCGGGCGTAGGTCGCCGAGACGGAGCGGTCCAGGCGCACCAGGGCCAGGTCCGCCGACGGGCTGGTGTAGGTCTGGGCGCCGTTGGCCACGGTGCCGCCGGAGCTCTGGTCGAGGCTGCCGATCCGGAAGGTCAACTGCCCGCCGCTGACGCAGTGTTTGGCGGTGAGGATCCAGGTGGGCGCGATGATGGTCGAGGTACAGGTCTGCCTGCCGGCGGAGAACAGGCGGGCTGCCCATGGGGCGTTCTGTGCGTATCCGCCACCGATGATCGGCTGGGGACCGTTGGCCGACGGGTTGTCGTTGGAAACGCCGGCTGGGGCGGGGGAAGCAGTGGCGGTGGCGCCGAGGGTGAGCACCATGAGCAATGCGGCCAAGAGGGCGGGGACGATCTTGGTTATTCGCAAAGTTCCTCGTTTCCGACGACACGCGATATCTCGCGTGTGGGGTGCAGGGGGTACCAGGATCCCCAACGCCGGATTCCACGGGTAATAGCAATCTCCCCTCTTGGCGATGTTATGGATCGGCGCGAACTGTGCCGGTTGTGGCGGGAGTTGAGTCGGTTTGGGGAGAAATCCGATCGACTTCGGCAGGTATCGGGCACGGATCGCGGAGGACCTGGGACGACGGATCCGGGTCGGGGTCGTCGGGAGGGCGCGTCGATGCCGGAGGGCGTGGGTGGGACCGAGGGGTTGGGAATTCCTTGATCGTTCAGGCGAGCGGCGCCTGCCGGACATGGTTCCTGCGCCATGGTCTTGGCGGCCGGACATGGTGGTGCGGCGTGGGCGCGACAAGGAGTTGGGTGGACGTGAAGCTGATCGTGCGGGGTCGGAAAGCGGTGCGGCGAGGACTGTCGGTGGGCGCGGCCTGCCTCGCACTGTGTGCGACGGTCGGGCTGACCGGTACGGCGCACGCGGAACAGGCGCCGGAGGGCACGAGCGCGGCGTTCCCGTCCGCGATCAAGGGGTGGAAGGCGATCGGGCAGTACGAGATCGACGCGCAGTCCCAGGCTCAGGGGCTCGCCGGCGTACGGCCGCGCGGTGGCAAGCCGTACATGTACTACGCGGGGAACACCTCCATTCCCGCACCTGTGCGGGAGCGTGGGTGGTCGCACATCGGGGACCCGGACTCCTCTCGCGGGTATGTGTTCGACGCCTATCAGGGCGGCGGGGACGCGACGTCGAAGATGTTCAGGGTGACCACGCCCTCGGGTGTCGCGCACGAGTACGTACACGCGTTGGCGCCGGGCGAGGCGATGAACAACTCGTTCGCGGCGGTTGCCCCCGACGGCCGCTGGCTCGTCTCCGGCGAGTGGGACACGATGACCCGGCTGCTGGTCTTCCCGACACCGATCCTGAACGGGGCCACGCCGCGCAGCGGAGGTACGCTGCCGCTCGCCGCGACGATCGAGTTGGATCGTCCGGTCAAGGACATCCAGGGATGCACGTTCCTGGACGCCAAGCGGCTGCTGTGCGCCTCGGACGACTCCGACGCGAAGCTGTTTCCCGAGGCCAAGCCACTCCTGCAGATCGAGCTGAAGAAGGCGTTGAACGGGAAGACGGTGACCGGGCACGTGACTTCGCTCGGCGCGCTCCCCCTGCTCAGCGCGTGTCCCGGTGCGGCCGTCGACTTCGAGACCGAGGGCGACGACTACGACCGGCGCACGGGGGTTCTCCGCGTCGAGATGATTCCGCCGCGTGACTGTGCGGCGCGCGCCACGGTCTACGAGTTCGAGCGAAAGCGCTGACGGCTGGCCGCCGGCAAGGCGTAGGCGGCGGACAGCGACAGAAGCGGATCTCGGTCGGTGGCGGCGCTGCGACGCGATGGTGGCCGGGCGCGGTGACCTCGACGGCATCGTCGCACTGCGGCGATGGCGGTGGTCGGCGGCCGACTGCAGCCCGTCACCGATCAGGGCGGCATTCCTCCCCGCGCGGTCGCCTCGGACGGGCCGCGCGGGGGCGGGGCGTCGGGGTGGATAGGATGATTTGCGTTTCCTTCGCCTCCCGTGGCCCGTACGTCCGAGACAGGCAGATGATGATCGAACGAATTCTGCCGCCCGGAGTCGTCTTCTCGGAGGTGTTCGGTGATCCGCCGGGGCACGCGCTGTTTCCGGAGGAGGAGGCGATCATCGCCGGCGCTCCCAGCGCTGAACGGCGCAGGGAGTTCACGACCGGTCGACGATGCGCCCACCGTGCCCTGGCCGAACTCGGATGTCCGCCCGGACCAGTGCTCAAGGGTCCGGACAAGGCACCCGTGTGGCCGAACGAGGTCACCGGCACGATCACCCACGACCTGGGATACCGCTGCGCCGCGGTGGCCCGAGTCGCGGACATCCTCAGCATCGGGATCGACGCCAACGCCGGAAGCAGACCGGTCACCGTGGGGTGGGATCGCATGACGGGGCCGGCGGAACGGCGCCGACTGGCCGAACTCGCGGCGGAGCGACCCGACGTCCCGTGGGATCGCATCCTGTTCAGTGCCAAGGAGGCGGCCTTCAAGGCGTGGTATCCGCTGGCCCGGACCAAGGTAAGCATGCGGCAGGCGGAGGTGCTGATCGACCCGGACCGTGGGACGTTCCGGGCGAACGTGCTGCTAGCCCCCGGCCCCGAGGTGAACGGCCGTCCGCTGACCGGCGTTTCGGGGCAGTGGATGGTCGCGGAGGACGGCCTGGTCCTCACGGCGGCGAACGTGATCAACTCCGACCGGTATCGCCCCGGGGCAAGAGCCCAGGGTGTGTCCGCGGCCGTCGTCGCCGGCCGGGGCTGGTCACCGGCGAGGGCGACCTCGGGTCATGTGCGCCCCACTCGGGCGCCTCGGATCCCGTCGTCGCCCACCCCGCATACCCGGCACCCCGCGGTCGCTCCGGCGACAGTGCCTCGGACGGACGTCCAGCGCGGCGTACAGATGTAGGCGGAGTCGTCGAGAGCGCTGCGTGCCGATGTCGGCGAAGGTCGTCAAGACCGCTCGTAGTCTTCGAGGACCAGCGCCCGGACGGCAGCTTCGGATCGAGCGGCATCGTCTTGGCGGCGGCGCCGGCCGGGGCCTGCGCACGCGCGGTTTCGTCCCAGGGAGAGGGCGCGTTGCCCGACCCGACGCGGCACGGGCGTCACCAATCCGCCGCAGCGGTACGAACCTTCCCGGGGCGGCTCAGCGTTCCGGATCCCGTTGATCGCCGTCCCGAGCGGCCGTCCTCTCGGAACCCTGGAACCCAACCGGGTGTGCCCCGTGACCCGAGTGGGTCCGGCCGCTCCGACCGGCGTCCTTGGCGGGAGCGAAGCCCAGGCGCGGGCGCGCGGAGGCGCCCGGCGACCGGGGCGGTATCCCGGTGGGCGCGGGAGCCTCGAAGCCCGCCTTGATCCGCGTCGGCGCGTCGTTGGTCCGCATCGAGTTGTCGGCCATACCCGATGCCACGAAGCCGATCGGCGCCTCCGCCGAAAACTCCATCGCGGGCAGCGGCGGTATGCCGGGTGAATCGGGCCCCTGGAAGCCGAACTGTTGCTCCGTCTTCGTCCCGATGTCCTTGGGGACGGTATAGATCGGCTTCGGCGGCACGAACCCGACGGGTTGCATGGGGTATTTCTTCTGGCTGCGGATCGCCACGGCGAGTTTGGGGTCCGGAGCTCCCGGCGGAAGAGCCTTCGGTTGGTACTTGTCGGCCATCGTCCCTCCCGATTGTTCAGGCTTGGTATGGGCACGGAACGGGCACCGCGGTCAGCACCCGTCGGGCAGCGCGAACAAGCTTTATACACCGAAACGTTGGATGGGCAACGACTGCACACAGTGCCCGAGTCGGTCCGGTATCCCGTCGGGGTCATCCCCTGTCCGGCTCGCGATCGTATCGGGCGGGGATCTCGTGCCGGGGCTCGGCGCCATCGACCGTACGAGCGGCCTCCCCCGCACCCTCGTCGGCGGGGCCGCGAGCGGCGGCGATGTCGCCGGCCGGTGTGAAGCCGGCAGCGGCCACCCCTGCGCCCGCCTGGCGTCGTTGTTCGATGATCGCTCGGGCGCGTGCCGCCCGTGCCGATGCCTCCTCCAGACTCATCGGCTCCTCCGACGGCGGGGGATTGCTCGAACGTGGGGGCGGTGTGGACGCGTTGCCGGTCGGTTCGGGTCGCGGCGGACGCGAGGAGGCCGGGTCGGCGCCGGCGCCCTTGGCCTTGTGCCAGGTAGCGGCGGTTGCGCCATTCCCGCTGCTTGCGCCATTCCCGCCGTTCCCACCGCTTTCACGGCTTCCAGCGCTTGCACCGCCTGCACCGCGTGCACCGTCGACGACACCCTCGGATCGACGTCGCGCCCCGGCTGACCCGGGCAAGGGCGGCTCGGGATCAGCTCGCATCGCGTCGGCGCGCATCCCGCCGGCTCGCATCGCATCGGCCCGGCGCTCGCGTCGGTTCAGTTCCGCGCGGGCCGTCCGAGCCTGCTCACGCGCCTCGGCCGTGTGCGCGTACCACGCGAGCCGGGCGGCGTGGATCGTCTCCAACGTCCGGGCCCGAGTCTCCGCCGACGCGGCGCGCCACGCCGCCAGTTCAGCGGATCGCTTGGCCGCCTCCGACTCCTGCGCGCTACCGGCGGTCCACGATGCCATCAACGCCCGGACCCGCTCCTGTTGCCAGTGTGCCTGCTCCTCCGCCGCCGCCTTGAGTCGATCCGCGACGTGCGGCGGGGCCCAGAGTTCCTCGCGCTCGTACCGCTCCAGGGAACGGCGCAGTTCGGCTTCCGAGGCGCCTTCGGCGCCGTGTGCGTCGGCCGCGACGCCGAGCGCCTCGGCGGCCCGGTCCCATGCGTACCGGGCGTCCACCGCA
Source organism: Embleya sp. NPDC025285 (assembly GCF_055558835.1). Taxonomy (NCBI): domain Bacteria; kingdom Bacillati; phylum Actinomycetota; class Actinomycetes; order Kitasatosporales; family Streptomycetaceae; genus Embleya; species Embleya sp. NPDC025285. Next base: position 27,187 of record NZ_JBVHLU010000043.1, on the reverse strand, counting down.
TCCGTGGCCGGAGCCGGGCCGATCGCGTCGCCCGACCGGGTGTAGCCGTAAGCCTCCCGGTAGTTCGCCACCAGGCCGGCCCGGCGCGCCCACTCCTCACGGGCACCGGGATCACTCGGTACCGTGCCCAACCGCTCCAGTGCCCACTCGGGCGGGGACTGCGCGGCCGCGCGCCCCAGTTCCTCCACACGCTGGTCCATCACCTCCGCGAGCCGTCGCAGGTACACACCCACGGGATCGTTCGCCGCGGGCGTGCGAGCGAGATAGCCGGATCGTGGGCGTGGCACCTCGCGTTCGTCGCCGCCCCGCGCCGCCCGGTCGCCGTGACCCGCGGCGCCGGGCGTCGCGCCGGCGCCCGAGGACCGCGTGCCGTGGGCCGCGCCCTCCCCCGACAACCGCGTGCCGTGGGCCGCGCCCTCCCCGCGGGACCGCGCGCCGGGCATCCTCCCCGACCCCGATCGCCGCCCCTCGGCGGTCCGCGCCTCCCGCCCGGTGGGCATCGGGCGGGCCGCGCGGTCGAGTTCCCGCTCCAGCCGCCAGTGCAGCACTTCGGCGACGCTGTCCGCGTCCGCCAATCCCCTGGCCCGTATCGCGGTCCGCAACAACCCGTACGCGTCGTGGCCCGCCCCTTCGACGCGCCGCAACAATCGGGTCAGGGCACCGAACGCCGGGTCGTCCTGGACGCTCGCGCCGTCGCGCGCGCCGAGTTCGTCCATCAGCACGCCCAGACAGTCCGCCGCGGCGCGCTGCTCGACCAGGTCGCTCCACACCGGCGCCCACGTCCGCAGCGAGTCCGCCTCGGTGAACGCGTCGCGCATGGCCTCGGTCGCCGAACGCTGCGCCTCGGTGCGACTGAGCACCGCGGCGAACACCGACCGCGCCCCCGCGTCATCGGATTCCGCGGCCGCCAGGTAGACGTGGTTGGCCGCCCGGGCCCGGGTGAGCGCGACGTAGAGCTGCTCACGGCTCATGCCGGCGGCGACCAGCGCGTGCGCGGCCTCGACCGTGCGGCCCTGCACCGCGTGCACCGTTCCCGCGTAGCCCAGTTCGACGTGATCCCGGACGTACGCGGCCGGCACGCGCAGGGTCTCGCCGTCGTCGTAGGCCACCGTCAGCCCGCCGTCGGCATGCCGTTCCAGCACCCGCACGACGTCCCGGTTCGTGGCCCAGTGGCCCTGCCCCGAACTTGTCAGCGTGGGATCGTTGCGCCTGAGCTGCACACGGTCGCCGCGCCCCGCCACGTTGCCGTCCGCGAGCGGCACACCCGCCGCCTCCACCCGTCCCAGACTCACCAGTTGCGCACGGGCGCGGCCCGACAACTCGGCGGCCAGTTCCCGGGTGGGGACCACGAGCAGCGCGTCCAGGCCGGAGAGGTGATCCACCAGCCAGCCCCGGTAGGCCGCCTCCTTCATCTCCTCGGCGGTGCCACCGTGCGCCCGCCCACGCGCGTCGTACTCGGCGAAGACCTCGGCGTCGCCCTCGCGCACCCGCAGACTCGCCGCGCGTTCCCAGTCCGCCCGGAAACGGCGCACCTCCTCGAGGGTGTGCGTGTGCGGGAGATCGCGTGCGAGCAGGCCGAACATGCCGCCCGCGCCGATCTCCGCGGTCTGCCCGTGGTCGCCGGCCAGGACCACCTTTGCGCCCGCCTCGGCGGCCAGGGACAGAATCTTGTCCAGGTCCGCGGTCGCGCACGTGCCGGCCTCGTCGACGATGACCAACTCGCCCGCGTGGAAGGTGTAGAGGTCCCGGTCGGGCACCACCTCCCCCGCCGCGATCGCGGCGTTGGCGTTCAGGAACCTCCGGACGTTCGCGACCCGCGAGACGCCCTCGTCGGCCATCACCCGAGCCTGCCGCTGACCCACCGCCAGGCCCTTGACCGTTCCCCCGTTCGCCTCCCACAGCGCGCACAGGGCCGCGATGGTGTAGGACTTCCCGGTCCCGGCCGGGCCGACCAGCACGTCGACGAACCGACCGGCGGTCGCCAGGTCGTGGACCGCGGCGGCCTGGTCGGTGCCGAGGGTGGCACCGGCCAGGAATCGATCCACCATCGCCTGCGGCACGGCCCGCGCGCGTCCGTGCACGGCGTGCGCGATGATCCGCGCCTCGACGTCCAGATGCTCGACCGTGGTGTAGAGCACCGCCTCCGGCCGGGCGTAGCGCGAGGCGCCGTCGGACATCAGCAGCGCCGACGGCGCGGCCACCGGGTCCGGCGGGGTGAGCCGGATCAGGGCGGGCCCGCCCGGCGTTCGCGACTGCGGCGACAGCGCCCGGGCGGCCAACTCGGCCAGCAGGGAGCGGACCTCACCATGCGTCAGACCGCCGAGCCGGTCCGGGAGTTGCCGATTGAGCTCGGCGACGAGTTCGGCCTGCCGGAAGGTGGGTCGGTTCGCGGTCAGTTCGCGGATCGCCCTGGCGATCACCCGGTCCGGGTCGAACGGCTCGACCGTGGCGGCGGCACCGGCGTCGAACACCCGCCGGGCGATGCCCGCGAGCGACTCGCGCAGGTGCGTGGTGGCCGTCCGCTCCCAGCGCGCGAGCAGTTCCTCGCGCGACGCGGCATGCTTCTTCTTGGGCGCGCGGGTGTGCAGCGTCGCGGTCTGGGCCATGCAGGTGAGCTCGTACGCCGACGGCTTGCGTCCGTGCACGAGCCGGTACAGCTCCACCATGTCGGCGACCTTCGCCGAGATCACCCGGCGTCGGGAGGAGAACTGCTCGCGGACCTCCTCGCCGATGCCGAGGATCTCGCGGGCCTTTCCGTCCGGGCGCATGGCGAAGCGCACGTTCAGCGCTCTCGTCAGGGCCTCCTCGGCGACCCGCTCGGCGACGGCCGCGGCGGCGGGCCGCTCGGCGTACACGGCCCGCCCGTCCAGGGTTCGCCACCGCTCGATGCGTTCGCCGGTATAGGGGTGCACCTCGACCGAACGCACCCGGTTGAGCACGGCGCAGTGCACGTGCAACTGCGGGTCGTCGTCGCGCGAGGTGTGCTGGCGAAAGGCCGCCACGGTCCACTCGTGCGCGTCCACCCGGCGCACGCCGTTGTGTCCGGCCCGGGAGAAACCGGCGTGCTCCTGGAGGTGTTCGAGCCCGGCGCGTACGCCCTCCATCCACGCGTCCCAGACCGCCTGGGCCTCCTCGTGCCGGCCCTCGGCCTGTAACGCCGCGTGCAGGACGGACCAGCTCTTGGGCGCCGAGAAGGTCAGGTCGAGATACTTCACGGCCCGCACCTGGGTGCTCCGCACCCGATCGGCCACCGCGTCCCGCTCCTCGGGCGTGGCGGTGTCGGGCAGGGCCGCCAGGGCGTCCGCCAAGCGTTCCTGCACATCACGGTAGTTGCGCGGCGGCGCGCCCAACGGGGCACCGGTTCGCGGGTCGACCATGTCGCCGTAGAGCTTGCCCATGACCTCGGCGTCGACCTCGCCCCGGAGACCGAACGCGGCGGCGCCCGCGCCCAACCAGACGCCGGGAGGCTCCCCCGCGACCTCGATCGCCTTGAGGTAGTAGTGCTCGGCCCCGCGCCCGACCTGGTCGGTGAGATACCGGTGATCGCTCCCGGCGGAGATGGTCAGCACGGAACAGAGGGTAATCATGGGGCCACGGGTACGGAAGGGACTCGATGGATGCATAGGTGTGCGGGTTCTGTTGCTCTCACGCTCCGTGCGCGAATTACCTTGCCCTCGACCCCCGTTCCCCACGAGGGACGTGCGGCGGGACCCGGCGCCGCACCCACGAGCCGGGTTACGCTGGGGGTGGTTGCTCGTGGGAGCCGCCGGCAGGGGTCGGCGATTTTGCCCATCCGGGACCTCGGTCCCGGTACGGACTCCGGTCCGAGTCGCCGACCCCGTCCCGGCCGCCGGTCGGGACGGGGGCTCGCGACGGGGCACCGGGCCCCGCCGCGAACCCCCGACCCGGTGGGTCAGGCGGCGGCGCCGACGGTCTCGGGGCCGGTCGCCATCCGCGTCAGGTAGGCGGCGGCGACGGTGATCGCGCGCTCGTCGACGTCGAACCCTCCCTCGTGCAGGTGGGGGTAGTCGGCGGGGTCGACCCCGGGCGGCCGGACGCCCAGGCGCACCAGGTTGCCCGGCACGCCCGGCATGTCCGGGACCCCCGGAACGTCCTTGGTGCCCGCCAGATACCAGGCGAAGTCCTCACCGCCCTGGCTCTGTACGGTCGTCGCCACCGCCCCCGCGCCGAACAGGTCCACCACCGCCGCGCGCGACAGGTGGCCGAGGGTGTTCACCACGGGCGGCATCCGGTGGTGCTCGTGCTTCCACGTGAGGCCGGAGCCGCCGACGCGCATGGCGCCCTCGACGAGCTCGGTGATGAACTGCGGCATCCTGCGCCACGCGTCGGGGCTCGCGGTGCGCAGCGACCCGCCGAGGTCACCCTCGGTGGGGATCACGTTGAGCGCGGTTCCCCCGGCGTGCACCGTGGTCCAGGCGAACACCACGCCGTCGCTGGGGGCGAACCGCTGCACGAGTCCGGGCAGGGCGAGCATCATGTGCTGCAGACCCGCGATCATGTTCGCGGTGAGGTGCGGTCGGGCGCTGTGCCCGCCCGTGCCCTCGACGTGGAAGCGGAACGTGTCCATGCCGGACGTGATCGGGCCGTCGAGGATGGCGAGTCGGCCCACCTCGACCGTCGGGTCGCAGTGCACCATGTGGATCGACTCGACGTCGTCGAGCACTCCGGCCGTCATGGCCCGCAGCGCGCCGCCGGGCTGGATCTCCTCGGCGGGCTGGAACACCAGCCGCACGGGCCTGGGCAGCAGTCCCTGGTTGCGGAGTCCGACCAGGGCGAGCCCGGCGCCCAGAACCGCGCTGGTGTGCACGTCGTGGCCGCAGGCGTGGCATGCCCCGTCCACGGTCGAACGCCAGGGGACGTCCTTGAGGTCGGTGACCGGCAGCGCGTCCATGTCGCCGCGCAGGGCGATGAACGGGCGGTTCACCGCGCTGGGGTCGTTCGGGAAGATGTCGCAGACGACTCCGGTGCCGCCGGGGAGGACGCGGGGGCGGAGCCCGGCCTTCCGCAGGCGGGCGACCAGTCGCCGGGTGGTGCGGGTCTCCGCGAAGCCCAGCTCGGGGTGCTGGTGCAGGTCGCGGCGGAAGGCGATCAGCTCGGGGCCGAGCTCGTCGACCCCGGAGAGGATCCGGGTGGCCGTGGGCGTGGTCATGAGTGGTGCTCCTTGGTGTGGGATGTCCGGCGAGCTCCGGGCGGGTTTTGCCAACCCGTTCGGCGCTCGTGAGGCCTTGGGAGATCGACGGAGGGATCCGCCGCGCGCGGCGTGGGTCTCGGTGATCGACGAGCCGCGCGCCCGGCCGGTGACTCCCTGGGTGGGCCGGGCAGGCGCAGCCAGACCATGGCGCGGGTGTGGTGTCCAGGCATCTTTCCCGCCTGGACACCATGCCCGGGGTATGGTCTCCTCCGGTGCCCGGTCACACAGGGGGTCATCGGCTGGGTGTGGCTCGCCGATCACCGAGACCCACGCCGCGTGTGGCACCCTGCGCCGCTCTCCCGAGGACTCGCGAGCGTCGGACGTGGGCAGGAGCCGCCCGGAGCTCGCCGGACATCCCACACCGGAGCACCCTCGTGACCGCGCCCGCGGCCGCCCGGATCCGGCCCGGGGGCGGCGGGCTCGGCCCCGAGCCGATCGCCTTTCGTCGCGGCGTGTACCGGCATCGCGAGGTGGGCGCCGCGTGGACCCACACCACCCGGCGACTGGTCGCCCGCCTGCGGAAGGCCGGTCGAACCCCCGGGTCCTCCCCGGCGGTTGCGCCGGAGTCGGCTGCGACGTCTTTCCGAACGACGGCGCGGCGGACCGCGCGTTCATCGCCCTGCGCGGCGACATGGACGCGCTGCCGGTCACCGACCCCGGGGACGTCCCCTGGCGTTCGACCGTGGACGGAGCATGCCACGCCTGCGGCCACGACGTGCACACCAGCGCGATTCCGGGTGTCGGGCTCGACCTGGTCGGACTGCGTGGCCCGGGGCTGCTGTTCGGGCCCGTGCGGCCGGTGTTCCGGCCCGTCGAGACGATCCGGCCCGGTGGCGCGCTGCGGGTCGTGGTGGCCGGAGACTCGATGGCGTCGAGTCGAGCCGCACGGTGCGCGGGGATTCGACGGTCGAGGTGGGCCGACTCGCCATCCTCGGCGGTCCGATCATGTCCGGCATGGGCATGCTCCGCTTGCGTGTCGAGGGCGCGGGCGGGCGCGGCGCTCGACCGCACGTCGCCGTGAACGTGGTCGTGGGGCTGTGGCGGATGGTGTTCGCCCTGCGTGGGCTCGGGCGGAGTTCGTCCCCAGCGACGGCGTGGTGTTCGCCTGGACCCTGGTGCACGCCGGGGGAACCGCGCTCGACGTGATCCCCACCGAGGCACGACCTCGGCGGGGCGCCGCGCACCGCGAGCCCCGACGCGTGGCGCGGGATGCCGGAGATCGTCGCCGGGCTCGTCGGGGGTGTCATGCGTGTCGGTGGCGACTTCGACGCGTGGACGGTCGGGCGCCGCCGGTTGTCGTCCGTGGGGAATGCCCTCGGACGCCGGTCGTGCGCGGCGGTGGTGGACCTGCTCGGCGCGGACACGGTGGCGGGGGCCGTACGGAGCCGGGGCGGTGTGGACTTCGCCGCCCGGTGTCCGGTGGGCGCCGGGGACGTTCCGGGGGTTCCGGGCGTGCCGGGCGTGCCGGGTGCGGGTGGGTCTGGGCTTCCGGCCGCCCGGCCCCGACGTCTCCCCCGCCTGTGCGAGGGCGGTTCGGCGTCGACGAGCGCGCGATCACCGTCGCCGCCGCCGGGCGTGCGCCGTGGCGACCGGCCCCGAGACCGTCCCACCGACGACCCACCGGGGCGGGGGTTTGCGGCGGCGCGCCGACCCGCCGCAAGACCCCGTCCCGACCGGCGGCCCCACGCCCGGGCGTTCCGGCCTCGGGGTCACCGACGAGCCGGGCCCGGGCTGGGCGGACGCCGGGCCGCCCGTACGCCCGCCGACCCGCACGCGGGCGGGGCGCACCTTCGCATCGTGATGCACGGGTGTGGGTACCGGCGCCGCCTCGCGGCGCCGGACCCGAAATGCGGCCCCCTGGGCCGCATTTCCCACCCGACGCACGGCGGTGACCCCTTCGGACGGATTTCTGCGGGGAGGTCGAGCGAAGATCAGGTAACTCTTCGCACTATCTTGCTTCGAAGCCTTCCCTGTCGCCCGGCTTCACGAGAGACTTCGACCGCGAAGGCCGCGCGGCGGGCGAACCGGCCACGAGAGAACGGGAATACGCGGATGTCGACCGACGAGACGGCACAGTCGCGGACCGGGAGCGGTCCGGCTCGACTGCCCCGTCGCACGGGCGGGCGGCGCCGAGTCACCAAGGTGCTGATGAGCGAGGACGAGTACGCCCGCGTCTCGGCCAAGGCGGCGGACCTGGCGGTGAGCGTCCCGAGGCTGCTGGTGGAGTCGGCCTTCGACGACGCGCCGACGGCCACCGAACGCCGTGCCTTCTATGCCGAATTGCTGGCCGTACGAAGGCAGTTGGCCCGTCTGTCGGAGCAGCTGTCCGAACTCGGCGCGGACCCGGCTGCGGTGGATGCGACAACGCCGGGATGGACGGATGTCATGGATCGACTGTCGGCTGTGCTGGACCGCCTCGACGCGGCCACCGGATACCCGTCCGCGTCGGCCGGCCCACGAACGCAGGCCCCGTGATCGCCAAGCTCTCCGCGGCGCACGAGCGCCATGACGACATGGCGCAGCTCGTGACGTACCTCTTCGGTCCCGGTCGCGCGAACGAGCACGAGGACGCGCACGCGATAGCCGCGTCCACGGGTCTCGACCTCACCGGGGATCCCGCCTCGCTCGCGGCTCAACTCGACGCGCCCAGGCAGCTTTTCGGCACCGAGGTCAAGCACGGATCGGTCTGGACGGCGAGCCTGTCGAACGCCCCGCGGGACCGCCGGCTCACCGACGCGGAATGGGCGACGGCCGCGCGCACCCTGATCGACCGGCTCGGCTTCGGTGAGGAGGAGGGCAAGGCGCCCTGTCGTTGGATCGCGGTCCGACACGGGTTCTCCAAGAACGGCAACGACCACATCCACGTGGCCGTGGGCCTGGTCCGCGAGGATGGCACCCGGGCGAGCCCCTGGCGGGATCGGGTCAAGGCGTCGGCGGTATGCGCCGAACTGGAGCGGCGATTCGAACTGATCGCGGTCGAGGGCCGGCGGCAGGGGCGGGGGTTGCCCGGATACTCCCGCGCGAACGCCGAGAGCGCGGCGCGCCGGGGCCGTCCGGAGGTCGAACGAGCCACCCTGGCACGGCATATGCGCGGCGCGGCGGTGGCCGCCGTCGACGAGGAGGATTTCCTCCGGCGACTGTCCTCGTCCGGGGTCGTGGTGCGTCCGCGTCTGGATCGACCGGACGGTGAGACCGTGCTCGGGCTGTCGGTCGCCCTGCCGCCGCCGGACGGTACGAGCCCGGTGCGCTACGGAGGCGGGCGGCTCGCCCCGGACCTGTCGTTGCCGCGGCTGCGGTACTGGTGGGGCACGTCCGCCGGTGGGACCGCCGGCGCGGCGGCGGTCGATCCGCTCGGCGCCCGCGCGACGGAGCCCGCTTCTTCGACGGAGCCGGCCTCCGCCGAGGACGGTCTCGCGCGGTGGGCCCGGGCGGCGACGGATGTGGCCCGACTGCGCTCGGCGGCCCGCGACCGGCCCTTGGACGACGTGGCCGGGTGGGCGGGCATCGCGCGGGAGGTCGCCGGAGTGTTCGCGGTGTGGTCGGCGCGCGCGGAACCGGCCCGTCCCGGGCCGCTGGCCCGGGCGGCCGACGTCCTGGCCCGAACGGCGGTACTCGACCGCCCGCTTCGGCGTGGCCCGAATCTGCGCTCGGCGGCCCGAACCGCCGCGAGCGCTCCCCCGTCGCCCTCGTCCGACCCGGCGCAGGCGGCGCTGTTGCGTGAACTGCGGCTCACCATAAGGGTGATCCACGACGCCGAGGCGGCGCAGCGGCGCACCGCACAGGCCGCTCGACTCGCGGCGTTGGACCTGGACCTCGCGCCGTTGGAAGAGCGGATGAGTGCCGGCCGAACCGCGCGCATGCCGTCCGCGCGGGGGATCGATACCCCGGCCGGCGGTTGAGCGCGCGGCCGGACTCAGGCACGGCAAGGGGGTTCCACGCTTCCACACGCACGTGCCGTCGTCGCCGGCCGGCAGCAGCCGTATGGGCCGGCCGGTGCACCCCGGCCCGGCGACCGGGCCCCGGGCTGCGCCGGCCCGGCCACCCCGGTCGCCGTCGGCCGGGCCGGCGTCGCTCTCGGCGTTTCGCGCTCGCGCCGCTCGACGCGTGGATGTTGGCGCCGCGCGGGCGGCTGCCCGGTGCGCGTGCCGGCGGCCGAACCGACGACGGGGTCACGGCCCGTAGGCCGTGACCCCGTCGGATCGGGTGGGTTCGCGGTATCAGGCGACCAGGGTCGGCGACTCCTCGACCAGGTCCGATTTCGCGATCCCGGCACGCTCTTTGACGAGGGCGGCCGGCAACTCGGAGAAGGTGATCGTCTGCTCGCGGAGCAGTTCGACGGCCGCCCGGGGGGACGGGTTCGCGACCCGGAGTTGCCGTGCGGCGCTGCTGCCGCCGTCCAGCATGCGCCGGGCGACGGTGCGCACGAACGCGAGGTCGCCGGCGGCGACCAGGTCGGGCCCCAGGTCCTCGATGAGCTGCCAGATGACGGTGCGCGCGGAGTCGGTGGCCATCGTCGTGGGGTCGATCAGGAGTCCTTCGAGGCCCGAGCGGGCGGCCCGCCAGGTCGCGGCTCGCAGCCACGCAGGTGAGTGCGCCGGCGGCCGTTCGCCGCTCTCGGCCGCCCGGACGCCGCGCTGGACGAGAGCGCGGAAGAGCACGGCGATGAGTACGGAGGTGTCCACGTCCGGACACGAGTCGCAGATGCGCATCTCGAGCGTGGGCACGTGCGAGGACAGGCGCAGGTCCTGGTAGTGCATGCCGACGTCGACGATCACGCCCGAGCGGACCATGCCCTCGAGCATGTCGTCGTATTCCCGCGCCGAGGCGAAGTTGTCCGCCGGGCCCGCCGAGGGCCAGCGCTGCCAGAGCATGTTGCGCCAGCTCGCGTAGCCGGTGTTGTCACCGAGCCAGTAGGGGGAACTGGCGGACAGTGCGAGGAGTGTGGGCAGGTGCGGGGAGATCCAGGACATCGCCCGCGCGGCCACGTCGCGGTCCTCGACGCCGACGTGCACGTGCAGCCCGCAGACCACCTGTTCGTCCGCGACCAGCGCGTAGTCGCGCTTGATCGCGGCGTAGCGCTCGCCCGGGGCCTGGGGCGAGTCCGCGAGGTCCATCAACGGCGCGGTCCCGGAGGCGATCACCGCCACCCCGATCTTCTCGGCGGCTCGGGCCAGGAGCGTCCGGGAGCGGATCAGGTCGGCGCGCAGATCGGCGAGTTCGACGTGCGGTTCGCTGTTGGTCTCGATGGAGGCTTCCTTGGCCTCGCCCGTGAACCCGACCGTCGGCAGTTCGGCGAGCAGTTCCGTACCTGCCGGGCTCAACCGCCCGGTGCGTCGGTCGACGATGTGAAACTCTTCTTCGACACCCACAGTCCGAATCGACATGTGTCCCCTTGAGATGTGTGTTGCGTCAGTCGCTGTGCTGCGTGGCCGAACGGCCGCGCCGGATCGGGCACCCGTACAACGGGACGGATCGAATGGGTGCGGTGGCCGGCACCGGAACCGCGTGGCTCTTGCAACCACGCGTAACCGCGGAGTGGTTGCGCGTGAAGTCGGTAGTGCCCCGTGTTCTCGACGTCCGGGGTGCCCCGAGATCGAGAAAAGTCCGTGCAGGTCCGGGGCCGGCGAATGTGAGCGCCCGAAACCCATTGGCCTGCAAGGCCGTTGGACCAGACTGCGACCCCACGGCCCTGCTGCCAAGCCCCACTGGGTCCAGGAACTCTTGCGCTGAGCGATCTTGGTTCTTGGTCTGAATCATGCATGACGCGGAACCGAACGCGAATTCCCGTTGTACAAGCAAGGAATCGGCCTGCGGATGGTGTTTCCCGCGTTTGTTGTTCCTACCCCTGTCCGCCCCGCGTGTCTTCGACACGTGCGACTCGCGAGCCGATGGCTCGGCACCCGGGCCGAGGCGCGCGCGACATCATGGTCCGCATGGCGAATGCGCTGAGCGACCACCTTCGGGGTCGGAAGCTCGTCGGTCGAGCGTGGATCGAGAGCGACGAGCGATTTCGGATCGAGTATCGCCGGATGCGCCGCCGGGTGCCCATGTATCGGGTGGCCCTCGGGGCACTGCGGTTGCTGCACCGGCTCACCGCCGACGAGCGGCAGGGGCAGGCGGACCTGAGCGTGACCTGGTGGCCGCGGGTGGGTCCCGACGGTGAGATGTACGCCATGCCCAAGTTGTGGACCATCGACGAGCGGGAGCCGGCCGACAAGCAGACCCCTGGTCCGCCGCGCACCGAGGCCGAGTTGTACCGCCGATGGGAGGCCGGCGAGTGGTCGGAGCCGAAGAGCGGGGCCGAGGCGCGGTCCACCGGCGACCCGGCGGAGTTGCGACGCGTCGCGTCGTTCGCGGCGCGTTTGGCGCGGACCGTCTCGGGCGACGAGTGGCCGCAGGTCATCCACGAGTACGAGCGTCGCAAGGCGATCCTCGCGCAGCTTCGCGCGGGGATCGTGCCCGAGGGCAACCGGTACGTGGAGAGCGGAGCCGTTCCGCCGGGTGTCCGGCCTCCGCTGCACGGCTGGGCGCGCTATCACTGGGTCGGCGATCGTCCGTTGGACCTGGACTCCGACCGGCTGATGGATCGCGCGTGGGTGCTCGGTCGTACGCCGCCGCGAGAGTACCGGCCCTGGAGCGCGGGTCGGGTGAACTACGCGGGTGCGTACTTCGGTCCCATGTTCGGCGAGCTGGGCCGCACCGTGGCCGGCGGCGAGGCCAACCCGGAGTTCCTGAGCCTGCGGGTCGCCTACGGCGTGTGGTGGGGGTCGAACGCCTCGATGAAGGGGGAGTCCCGGATCCTGCGCGGGGCCCGGATGGTGCGGTTGCGCGACCTCGCGAGGTTCGCCCACGCCGAGGCCGCGCACCTGGGGCTCGCCCCCGCGCCCCGCAAGGCCCCTGGCGCGGCGCCGAGATGGGAGAACCCCGCCCCGGAGGAGGTCACCGACGAGGTCGTCACGGCGGTCGCCCGGTTCGCCAGGTCCGAGGTGCCGACCGACGCGGTCGCGCCTGCCGAGCCGTCCACCGGCCGGCCCTCGACCAGGTCGGCCGCCGCCGAGGTCGCGGCGGAGGCCGGGCCGCAGGCCCCGACGCCCGCGCGGGTGTGGATGGACATGCCGCGTCCCTATGACCGGAGTCTGCGAGCGGGCGGCGCGCTCTCGGCGGCCACCATCGCCGCGATCGCCGCCGGTTGGGCGAAGCAGGTGCCCTCACGCGGACTTCCCGGGATGGACCCGGGGCCCGACGGCCGACCGCTCGGCGTCCACCCGTGGCGGCCGGCGCCGAGCCGCGACGCGCGGGAGACGGATCGCGGGCGCTCGGACGAGCGGGAACGTTAGCCGGGCGGGCGGCCGAAGCCCCGCCGAAGGCTCCCCGATCCACCCGAGCCCCGCCGAAGCGCAACCGAGGGCTCCCGCCCCGATCCGCCCGTGCACCGCCGAAGGCGTCGGCTCCGATCGACCGAACCGTCGCCGAGGGCTTCGACCCGGTCGCCCCCTCAGGGCTTCCGAGGGAACCGTGATGGACCCTCCCTCTTGGCATCGCACGTCGCAGATTCCATGATCGGCGTCGTGATCCCTTTCCTACGCACACGCTCGGCCGTGGCCCTGGGCGCGGTGTCCCTGGTGTTGTGCGGCCCTGCGTCCCTCGCAGCGGCCGACCCCGCCCCGCCCGCCGAAGCCGTCCCGGCCAAGGTCGAGCTGGTGCTCGACCTGTCCGGTTCGATGAAACAGAACGACGCAGGCGGGCAGACCCGCCTGGAGGCCGCCAAGCAGGCGGTGAACCGCATCATCGACGCGGCTCCGGCGACCGCCCAGGTCGGCATCCGCGTGTATGGTGCGGCCTATCCCGGTACGGACAAGACCCTCGGCTGTGCGGACACCCAGCTCCTGGTGCCGGTGGCGCTGATGAACGAGGGGGCCAAGGGCGCGGCGCGGCAACGGGTCGCGGCACTGAACGCCGTCGGGTTCACCCCCATCGGCAACGCGCTGCGAGCCGCCTCCGACGACCTCGGCACCCAGGGCGAGCGCCACGTGATCCTGGTCTCCGACGGCGAGGACACCTGCGCGCCGCCGCAACCGTGCGAGGTCGCCAAGGAGTTGAACGCGAAGGGCACCAAGCTGACGGTCGACGCGGTCGGGTTCAACGTCTCCGGCGCCGCGCGCGATCAGCTCAAGTGCATCACCGCCGCCGGGAACGGTGTCTACGCCGACGCCAAGGACGCCGATTCGCTGGTCTCGAACATGTCCAGCCTGTTCCGCAGGGCGTGGACCCCCTACGACGCGTCCGGTCGACCCATCCAGGGCGCGACGACCGGTTGTGCCAACGCGCCGATCGTCGAGGACGGCCAGTACCTCGACGCGTTCGTCACCAGTCGCGACCTGTGGTACCGCATTCGCAAGAATCCGGGCGAGGATCTCGCCATCGGCGCCACCGCGATCTTCTCGGAGCGCATGCGGGTCGCCGACGACCGGGAGAACTCGGCGTTCCTGACCCACCTGTTCATCAGATCCGGCCCGCCGGATCAACCCCAGAGCTGGCTGCTGTCCGAGGGGGTGGCCCTGGAGGCGAACAACATCGTCACCACCGGCGCGTCCGACGGGGCGAAGAGTTCCGCCAAGGCACCGGACGGCATCGGCTGCCTGCGGATCTCGCACAACGCCGAGGTGGATCCGCAACGCAGGATCCTGCTCGAACTCCTGGTCAGCCACCCCAGGCGGCCGGGCACCACCGGTACGACGTCCGGCCCCGCGCCCGCGAGCGCCGACGCCGGCGCTCCGGCCGCCGCGCCCGGCGCCGGTGACGACCGCGCCTCGGTCGCCGCGTCGTCCGGCGACGACGACGGGCCCGGTACCGGGGTGACTCTCGCTTTGATCGCCGCCGCGGTGCTCGTCGGCGGCGCGCTGGGATCGTTCGTCGCCGGTGCCCGGCGCCGGCAGGGGAGGCAGGCGTGAACGCCGTCGTACGCGTACGCCGCATCGCGGCTTCGGCCGGGGCCGCGCTCGCCGCGGTCGTCGGCTCGGTGATGGCCGCGCCTCCCGCCGCGGCGGACACCACGAGCGGCTTCTCGTTCAACAGCGCGGGCGAACTCGGGCCCGGGGTGCATCGCGAGAGCATGGTGGTGGGCGATTTCCTGTTCTGGCGGGTGTACATGCAGCCGGGGCAGAAGCTCTCCATCAAGGGGTCCGTCGACATCCCGGCCGATTTCCCGTACAAGCAGGGCCCGAGGTTCGTGATGAACCTCTACAACCCGCTGCGCGAGGCCATTCCGCTCCTGGACAACCCGACGAACCAGCTCGTGCCGGGCACCACGCACCTGGAGGCGACCTCGGGGGCGTGGACCGTCGGGGACGGCAAGAAGTACGAGAATTTCGACGGGACCAAGGGCTCGTTCAAGGAGTTCAAGGACGACAAGTACGCGCTGCGCGGGTCGTACTACATCCAGATGTCCATCACCGGGGCCCAGGGGCCGCAGCGCGGCATCGTGGTGCCGATCCGGCTCGAGGTGTCGGTCGAGGGCACCGTGGTGCAGCGGCCGGATCAGCCGTTGGGACCCGAGGAGGAGCCGCGGCCGACGGCGGGCGCGGTGCCCGGTGCGCCGTCTCCGGCCCGGTCCGATTCCCCGGTACGGGCCGGCGCTCCGCCGGCGCCGGCGGGCCGCGCCGACAGCGGTGCGGGCTCGTCCGTGGCCTCGGATTGGGGCGTGCCGGCGGGCGGCGCGCTCGTCGCGCTGTTGGTCGCGGCCGGTCTCGGGTACGCGGTGCGCACGCGGTTCGCCGCCCGGGCGCCCGGACCCGTCTCCCCCTGGGCCGATCGCCTGCCGGGCCCTCCCCCACCGCCCGCGGCGCCGCCTGCCCCCGTCCGGGATCCGGCGTCGACCTGGCGGCCCGGTGTCGCCGATCGACTGCCGGGTACGGCGCCCGAGTCCGACGAGGTCACGCAGGCCTTCGAGGTTCCGCGCCGGCCGGAGCATCCGCCCGGCGCGGAGCCGCCCACGCAAGCCTGAGAAGTCCCGGGAGCGGCCCCGGCGGGGCGCGGGGCGGTGGTGGGCGGGTGCGCGGCGTCGGGATCGGTCGACGGGTGCGCCGCCCGCCGCCGCGCCGCGGCCGCCCGCCGGTGTCGCTTTCCACCGGTGTCGCTTTCCACCGGTGTCGCTTCGCGACGGGGAACGCGCGTGTGGCGTGGCCGGGTCAGGTCGACCAGCGCAGCGCCGTGTCGGGATCGGCGCTGTCCAGGACGCGGCGGCGCAGGCGTTCGTGCAGGGCCTCGCGCAGCGCGAGCACGCGCGGGGCGGTGGAGCCGGGCAGGAGGTGGCCCCGGTAGTGGTCGAGCAGGGTGTCGATCGAGGTGGTGGGCACGGACAGGGCGCGATCGAGGTCGAGGAAGTCGGCCTCGCAGTCGCCGGTCAGGCGGTACGGGTCGGAGGCCAGTCGGTGGCCCAGGATCGCGCGTAGCCGGGCCAGTTCGGCGCGGACGGTGGCGGGGCGTCCGCCGGGGCCGTAGACCGCCTCGGTGATCGCCTTGGCCGTCATCCCGCCGGGCTCGCTCAGCAGGGTCGTGACGATCTCGGCGTGTCTGCGCGTGAGTTCGTGCGTGGTGCCGGCGATCTCGAGCCGGGCCCGGCGCAGGCCCAGCGCCTGCAGGCGCAGCGGCGCGGTGGTGACCGGCCCCGATGCGGAGTCCTCGGCGATCAGCAGGTACAGGCCGCCGGCGGCGAGGCGCTCGGCGAGCAGGACCTGACCACCGGGCAGCAACATCGGGCCTTCGCGCGGCGGGCCGGGCAGGCGCTGCGGCAGCCAGCCGGGGGGATCCGCACGCAGGACGCGCCCCTTGGGGTCCACGATCGCGCTCTTGCTGCCGAGCCGGCGGGCGATCCGCTCCACGTAGCGGGTGCTCACCCGCGCCTCCTCGCGCAGCCGTACGCTCTCCAACTCGGCCTGGGCCAGTCGGCGCGCGGTGTCGAGCAGGGGTACCGCGAGCGGTTGCCAGTTGCGTTCGGGGCAGGTGAAGTCCAGGATGCCGAGCAGTTCGCCCCCGGCCGGATCGTGGATGGGGGTGGCCGTGCAGGTGTACGCGGTGGCCGCGGACAGGAAGTGCTCGGCACCGAACACCTGGAACGGGCGGCCCGTGGCCAGTGCGGTGCCCACTCCGCTGGTACCCGCCGCGCCCTCGCTCCACAGCGCCCCGGGCAACAGGTGCACGCGTTCGGCGGCGCGCAGTGTGGGGTGTTCGCCCTGCACCCACAGCAGGTGCCCGTGCGCGTCGCTGAGGAACAGGAGGCGGCCCGGGTCGGTGACCAGACCGCTGAGGGTGCGGCGCAGCAGGGGCCAGATCGTGGTGAGCGGATGTTCCTCGCGGTGTCGGGCCAGTTCGTCGTCGACGAGGGTGACCGGCGGGAGGTAGGCGTCGGGCGGCAGTCCCTGTCGCCGCGCGCGTGACCACGAGGCCCGGATCGGGTCCCGCACGCCCGTGGCCGACCCACCGCCCAGTGCTCGATCGCGTGCGTCCGGTCCGTCCGCCATGCGTCCATCATGCCGGCGCGCGGGCCCCGGACGTCGGGCCCGTGGTGTGGCGGGGGTGGGTGCCGTTCTGCAACGTTGCTGCAACCCCCCTTCGGTCTCTGGTGCGTGGGTCTCCCGCTCGCGCACACTGCCGCAGCGCGGGTCGGCGATCGGCCGGCCGGGACCCGAGGAGAGACGTGCCCTATCTGGAGTTGTCCGACGCCGTTCCGCTGTACTACGAGGAGCACGGCGCGGGTCGCCCGGTGCTGCTGTTGCACGGCTGGACGATGAACAGTTCGTTCTGGTCGGGCAACATCGCGGCGCTGGCGGCGGAGAATCGGGTGATCGTCGCCGACTTCCGGGGCCACGGGCGCTCGGGCAAGACCCCGGAGGGGCACAGTCTGGACCAGTACGCCCGTGATGTACGCGAGTTGGTGCTGGCACTGGGTCTGGACGAGGTGACCATGGTCGGCTGGTCCATGGGCACCTCGGTGGTGTTGTCGTACGTGCGCCAGTTCGGCTGCGAGGGGTTGCGCGGCGCGGTGTTCGTCGATCAGTCGCCGCGTTTCATGGATGGGCCCGGGTGGGACTTCGCCCTGCAGGGAGGCTACTCGCCGGTCGATCTGGCGGTGTTCGCACAGACCGTGCGGCACGCCCGGCCGTTGGCGATCAAGCCGTTCATCGCGGCGTGTTTCGCCGAGCCGCCGGCGGCGGAGGCGGTGGACGCGGCGTACGCGGAGACCACCCAGACGCACACCGCGTCCGCGTTGGACGTGTGGATGGACATGGCGCACTCGGACTGGCGGCCGGTGTTGCCCGCGGTGAAGGTGCCGACGCTGCTGATCTACGGCGAGCGCAGTCGGATCTTCCCCGGGGACCTGGCCGGTTGGCTGGCCGAGGCGCTGCCCGACGCGCGGGTGGAGCGGTTCGCGGCGAGCGGGCATGTGCCGTTCGTCGAGGAAGGCGAACGCTTCGACGCCGTCGTCACGGAATTCCTTCGCCGCTGATCTCCCGGGAGTGCGAAGGAACATGCGGGTCCGCCCGGCGGGTACCCCCGCCTCGCCCGGTCCGGGCGGCCCGCGGCCCGAGGATGGGGAAAGGCCGATGATTGTGCTGCCCGGCAAGGCGACGGATACCCGTTCCCCCGTCGGTTGCCCGCCGGCGGATGGATCGCCGGCGGATCGACCGAGGGCACGCGTGCCTTCGGCGCGGTCGCCCGACTTGCGTACCGATCTTGCCCATCCGGCCCGGATGTACGACTACTACCTGGGCGGCAAGAACACCTTCGCCGTCGATCGCGGCGCGGCCGAGGCCGTCCTGGCCCTGGCGCCCGAGGTTCGCGCGATGGCCTTGGCGAATCGGGCCTTCCTGCGTCGGGCGGTGGCTTTCGCGACCGGTATCGGCGTCCGTCAGTTCCTCGACATCGGGATGGGTCTGCCCGCTGCCGGCGACACGTACGAGTGTGCGGTGCTCGGCACCGAGCATGCGCGGGCGGTGTACGTAGACCACGATCCGATGGTGCTCGCGCACGCGCGCGCGTTGTCCGCGCGGCCCGGTCGGGTACGGGTGGTGGAGGGCGATCTCCGGGACCCGGAGACGCTGTTGCGTCGGGTGGCCGGGCGCACGGGGGTGGACTTCGACCGGCCGGTCGCGGTCGTGCTGA
The DNA here is from genome assembly GCF_055558835.1 of Embleya sp. NPDC025285. Lineage (NCBI taxonomy): Bacteria > Bacillati > Actinomycetota > Actinomycetes > Kitasatosporales > Streptomycetaceae > Embleya > Embleya sp. NPDC025285. The sequence goes on along the minus strand of NZ_JBVHLU010000043.1, from coordinate 8,814 downwards.
CCGCCGTGCTGCACTATCTCTCGGATGCCGACGATCCCCGGTCCGTGGTGCGCGCGTTGATGGACGCGACGGTGCCCGGCAGTGTTCTGGTGCTTTCCCACGTCGCCGCGGATCTGCGTCCGGACGCGGCGCGCACGACCGCCGAGTCGTATCGCCATTCCGCTGCGCCGCTGTTCCCCCGGACCGCGACCGAGGTGCGGGCGCTGTTCACCGGGCTGAGTCCGATCGATCCCGGGGTGGTCCCGATCTCGTCGTGGCGCTCGGACCGATTGCCGCGTCTGCTGGACAATCGGCAGTGGATGTACGCGGGCGTCGCCCTCAAGTCGCCGCCCACGGGCCGCTGGGAGTGTTCGGGCAGGGGTCGGGGCGTGGTCGGCTCGCGCCGTTCGTGTCTTTGAGGGTAACGAGCCGGGCGACGGAACCGGGAGACGGACGGGGCGGCCGGCGAGGCGACACCGATGGCGCCGGCGGGTCGCGGGAGCGCCGTGCGGAGCTACCGGCGGATTTACCGGAGCGTGGTACCCGCTCCGGCCTTACCGGTCGGTCCGCCGCCGGCGATCATGGGCGCTGTCGCTCGGCGCCGATCGGGCGGTCCGTGGTGGCCGCGTGTGGCCGAACGGGCGGGCCCGGGCGCCTCGTTTTGTCGGCCTCGCGCCGGGTCGTGGGGGAGTCGCCGTGCTCGAGTTGGGGATCCAAGAGGAATTCCACATCGTGGACCTGGCCACCAAGCGCACGGTGTCCTCCGCCCCCGCCCTCCTCGATCGGCTTCCGGCCGGCCCCTTCGTGGGCTGTTCCAAGGAGTCGACGGTGGCGATCGTGACCTCGACACACGCGGAACCGGACGCGCTCCGGGCGCGGTTGACCGAACTGCGCGGCACGCTGGTGCACCGCGCCGCCGGTATGCGCCTGGGCGTGTTGGCGAGCGGCACCGCGCCGATGATGAGCCTCGCGGACATACGGACGGCCCCCGAGGCCCGATACGCGGCCTGGGAGGACGAGTACGCGGAGTTGTCCCGGGGTTGGATCACGTGCGGCATGCACGTCCGGGTCGAGGTCGAGGACCGGGACGTGGCGGCTCGGGCGATCGCCTGGATCACGCCGCATCTGGCCACGTTGTCGGCACTGTCCGCGAGTTCGCCGTTCTGGGCCGGGCGCGACACCGGCTACGCGAGTTGGCGGCAGGTCTGCGTCGAGCGTCTTCCCGCGGCCGGACCGATCGGGCCGGTGGGCTCGGCTCGGGAGTACGACGACCTGGTCGCCGGCCTGGTGGCGGTCGGTGTCGTGCCCGACCGCGACCTCTTCCTCCCGGCGCTGCGCCTGTCCCCGCGCGGGTCCGCACTGGAACTGCGGGTGTGCGACGCGATCGCCGACGTCGAGGTGACGATCGCGATCGCCGCCCTGTTCCGCGCGCTCTACCTGTACGCGAGTGCCGCCGTCGCCGCCGACCGAACGCCTCCGACGCCCTCGCCCATGCTCGCCCGAGGGGCGATGTGGCGGGCGGCGCGCTCCGGGATCGAGGGCGACCTGATCGACCCCGTGGCCGCGGTGAAACTGCCCGCGGCCACGGTGGTCCGCGCTCTGGTCGCCGAGATGGCCCCGTACTTGCGCGAGAGCGGCGACCTCGACATGGTCGAGGCCGCGATCGGGCATCTGCTCGCCCGGGGTTCCGCGGCGGCCGGGCAGCGCCGTACCGCGCGCGAGGGCGGCCCTGCGGCGGTCGTGGATCGGGTGTTGGCGCAGACCATGGCGTGTGTCGGCATCTCGGATGGCTCGCCCCTGCCCGCGTCCCTGCTCGACACCGCCGCGAGCTGACCGGGCGGAGTCGGCCGCCGTCGTGTACGCCGGTCGCCGGCGTGCCGAACATCGCGTATTACCGGGGGGTTTACCCGTCGAGAGTGCCCGACGCGGCCTGTTTCCCGTCGGGTTCGATCGCGAGGATTCCGGTATGCCGCAGAACGCTCAAGAGGCCACACGCGAACGCCCATCGAAACCGACGGCCGGCAGTCGGACCCGACGTCCCGGCCCGCTCGTGGGCGTCGAGGGGCTGGAGGCCCACGACGTCAGCTCCGCGCTCCTGCGTTCGATCGCCTCTCCCCCGCGTATCTTCGTCGGGTCGGCGCGCGAGCCCAACGCCCGTCCGGATTTCGCCACTTTGATGGCGTTGGCCGAAGCGGCCGGCGGTGAACCGTACATCCGTGGTGGTCGGTCCGCCTCCGAGACGCTCACGGTGATCGCCATGCAGACCCATCGCTACGAGTCCGCCCGGCTGTTCCTGGCGGCCGGGCGCACCGTCGTCGAGCAGCGCGGCGTCTACACCGCCGCCGTCGAGGACGCGGTCGCCCGTCATGCCGGTGACCTCGAGCAGGCCCACCAGGCCGCGCGGCGCTTCCTCGCGACCGTCGCGCAGTGGCGACCGCTGCCCGACGTGGTGTTGCTGACCGCGGACGAACCGCGGGCGATCGAGGAGCGGTTGCGCGCGCACGACCAGGAGAAGGGGCTGGACCCGGCCCAACTCGGCTTCAAGGCGACCTTGTTCGAGTTGCTCGCGGAGGACGACCCGGATCGCTTCCGGATCTTCGATCGCCGAGAGATCGGTGACGTTCCGGTGGGCGAGGCGGTGCGCGATTGGTTGTCCCGCGCGTTGCCGACGGAGTAGGACGAGCGTTCAGCGACCGCGCGGATCGCTCGCAGGGACGGCCCGCCTTCGCGGCTCGACCACGACGAACCGCGCGCATGACACCGATCGGCCGCCGGAGGATCGATCGTGATCCGGGCTGTGCGCGGGGCATCCCGCCCTACCCGAGCGGGTGATCGGCCCGGGCGGCACGGCGGCAGGTCCACGAACGACGGCCGGGCGTCGACCCCTTGCTGGGGTCGACGCCCGGTCGTGTGTGGGGATGTGCGGCGGTCGCACCCCGAAGGGTGCGCCTGCCCGGGGCCTGTGCGGACCGGCCCCGGCGTCCTAGCGGGGCGACACCGCGTGCTGCGAGACCCGCGGTCCGGTGGCGCGGTATCCGCCCCTGGTACCGCCGCCTCGGCCTCGGCCGTGTGACGAAGCGGAGCAAGTCATGTCGGGTTCCCTTCCGTTCCTGAAAGACGGTGCGGATCTGTTCAGGGTCGAGCCGGTGGTGTGATGAGCCGGGGAGCGCCGGGGAGACGGCGGCGCAGCACCTCGACGCGCCAAGCCTGCGCTACGGAACACCTGTGGCCAAGACTTCCAGGCCCCGGGAACGTGGCGTAAAGCCTCAGCAGATCTGGTGCTCGGATTCGGTCGGTCGCCGGGTGGGGGTGATCGGGACCGGTTCCTCCCGTCTTTCCGAACACCCGTGCCTGTCGCCGCCGTTCGCACGCAATCGGGAGACCATCCCGTCATCGGAAGGGCTTCGGCAGGAGGAGCCGCGACCATCGACGCCGAACGGACGGCGGCCGAGCGGGCCACGGACACGACGACCGGGAACGTCGACCTGCGGGCCCCGGGATCCGCACTCATGTGTTTCGCGACTGTCGACGACGCAGCAGCAGCGCGGTGAGCGCCGCACCGAGCAGGAGCGCGGCGGGCAGTCCGACCCAGACCAACGGGCCGCCGAACGCCGCCGAATCGTCCGAAGTCGAGGAGTCGGAGGCCTTCGGCGTGCTCTTCGCCGGAGTCTTCGTACCCGGGTTCGCGGCGGTCGACGGGGACTTCGCCGGCGGTGAGCCCGCTACCGACTGCCCGCTCTGCGCGTACACCGGACCGGGTTCCTTGGTGCCGCCCACCGAGACGTCCACGGCCAGCGTGCGCAACTCGCCCTCGCCCTGGGCCGCTACCGCGATGTAGTACCAGCCGGGCAGCATGTCGGCGACCTCCTGCTGCCGGTCGCTGCGGTTGAGGAAGCGCACGGGACGTGTCGCGAAGGGGTCGACGCCCTTCGAGAAGATGTGTTCGGTGTCGTGCACACCCCACGAGTCCTGGGCCAGTTGCTCGCGGATCGGGTTGTAGAAGTGGGTTTGTACGCCGACGATATCCTTGCCGCCGCCGACGCGCGTCTGGAAGGCGAGGCTTTGGCCCCAGTCGAGGCGGACCCGGTAGAAGGCCCACTCCCCCGGGGCGATCGTGTCGGTGTAGTGGCCGGACCCGGGCAGGGTGGTCGCCGAGCCGAACGAACCTCCGCCGACCACCGGTTGCGGAGCGCCGCCGGGCTCGGTGTAGCGCGCGAGGTCGGCCTCGGCCGGGCCCTTGTCCAGGGCCTGCGGTTCGAGCAGGACCTGGAGTTCGAGGGGTACCGGTGGTCCGGTCCCTCTGCGGGTCACCGAGAACACCTGTCGTCCCGGTTGCTCACAGCCGTTGGTGCCTCGACCGGATGCCGTCCAACTCACCGACGCCGTGACGACCTTGGACAGCCCTTGGTCGAGTCCGGTGTCCGATGCGCAGAAGCTGTTGCCGCGCTCGCCGAGCTGCTTGACGTCCAGGGCCTCCAGGCCCTTGACCTTGCTGACGGTGGTTCCCGACACGTACGCGGTGTAGCCCGCGGGCACGTCGACGGAGTAGTACTTCACCTCTTTGTCCGTCAGCTCGTCCAGGTGGCCGCCGGGGGGCAGGGCCGCGGCGCGCGCGGGATCGGGACCGCCGTCGACGGGGGTGCCCGCGGGTTCGTAGCTGCGCAGCGCCCGCTGGGTCACCCGGGTCAGTTCGCGTTCGAGCGAGCCGGCGTCCGGGGCGTCGGCGTAGGTGCCGCCCGAGGCCCGGGCGATGCACATCAGTTGTGCGCGGGTCTTGGCGTCCGCCGCGAAGCCGACGGTGTGCACGCGCATGTCCACCCCCTGCGCGGCGAGTTCGCGTGCCACTTGGCAGGGTTCCGGGGGCGCGCAGGTGTCCTCGCCGTCGGAGACCAGCACGATCGAGCGTGGGCCCTCCTTCGGCAGCGCCTCGGCGGCCTTGCGCAACGCCGGACCCATCGGGGTCCAGCCCAGCGGCCGGATCGCCTGCGCCGCGGCCTTGAGGTCCTGCTCCGGCGCGGTGCCGACGGGTCGCACCACCGTGACGTCGCGACAGCCGTCGGCCTTGTCGGTGGTGGACCCGCTCTGCCCGGTGCCGTACACCGTCAGTCCCATCCGTGAACCCGACGGCGCGGCGTCCACCAGCGTGCCGATCGCCTTCTTGGCGGCATCGATCCGGGTTCCGGTCCCGGCGCGTTCGTTCATCGACCCTGAGGCGTCCAGAACCAGCATCACCGGGCTGAGCGTGCCCGGTTCGGCCGCGTGCGCCGGTGATTGGCCGGTGGGCGCCCAGGCGATGCCGAAGGCCAGCGCCAGGGCGGTGCACGCCGGGAGTGCTCTCGATCTCATGGCCGGGAATCTAGACTGGATTGCACTCGCAAACAATGGATTTGCAAAGAGCAATCGTGAATGATTCGACTTGCGTCACCGGGACATGTCACCGAAAAACCATTGTTGCAGTTGCAAATACTTCGACTCGGACCCCCATCGTACGCCCAAGATCGTTCGACCGTTACCGGCACGTATACCTCTGCCGGTTCATCGGCTCGCCCTTGCCGCTCGCGCGAGGACGGCGAAAATCTTCCCCCCGGACTCTGTCATCGGATCGAGTCGACGCCTCGAGTTCGGGGAGCTTCACAGTGCAACGAGGTCTTACCGGTTCGATCGCCGCCGGTCTGGGCGTGGGCGCCTTCGCGCTGATCGCGCCGATCGCGGCGGCCGGGTCGGCCCACGCGGCCGACGACGACAAGAAGGCGTGTGGGCCGGTCACCATCGAATGGTCCATCGACGACAAGACCTGGTCCAAGGCCGGCCTGTTGGGCGCGCTTCACACCAAGGTGAGCGTGCGCATCGCCGGCGATGTGGCCAAGTCGTGCAGTTACAAGGTCTCCCTCGCCTCCTACAGCGCGGAGGGACCCACCTGGAAAACCTCGGGGATCCAGCGGTATCTCGGCTCCAAGACGGTGACCCTGAGCAGCGCGCACAAGAGCGCCAAGCTCGACATCTCCAAGTACGCGCCGCCCTGCTTCGGCCAGATAGACCTGTACGGCAACGACAAGGTCTACGACGGCAAAGCCAATCCGCTGCCGCGCTATCCCGACGCGAAGTTCCCCGTCGATCTGATCGCCGGGTGGAACGGCGGCAAGGAATGCGCGCCGCCGACGACCAAGCCCCCCACCACGAAGCCGCCCACCAGCGCGCCGCCCACCACGAAACCGCCCACGACCGCGCCGCCGACCACGGCGCCGCCCACCACGACCCCATCCAGCACGGCGCCCTCGAGTTCGGCACCGCCGACCACGAAGCCGCCCACCACCACCCCGCCGTCCGAGGACCAGCGCACCCCCGAGACCGCCCCGCCGGTCACCGGCCAACTCGCCCAGACCGGCGGCAACAGCGGCATCAAGCGGATCGCCGGCGCGTCCGTCGCGATCCTGGTCGCCGCGGTCGGCGCCCTGCTGCTGATCGGCCGTCGCCCGCACCGGTCGGGCCCCCGTTCGCACTGATCCGGGGCGGATTTCCGCCGCGGCTCATCCGGAACGCGCGGATCCGCGAACCGCCCTCGCACCACGAGAGCCTCTGCTCTAGGCTCCCGACGTCGCACCGCTCCGGTGTCCTTTTCAGGACTCCGGGCCGAGTCCCGGTGGCCTGACAGGCGCCCCCATACCGGTTGCGGGTAAGTCGACTTCGGGAGCAGCGAAGTACCGTGGAGGGCTTCTTGCGATTTCGTTCGCTCAAATTCGTGTTGCCCGCGTTCCTGTTGGTCGGCGCAGGTGTGACCTTCGGAGTGGCCTCGGGTGACTCGGACAACTCCAAGGCCACGGTGCCCACCAATGAGAACGCCTATGTGAGCCAGGTGGCGCTGGCCAAGGCGCACGCCACGCAGACCTGGTTGTCGGTGTGTCCGGCAACCTGTGAGGGAGCTCCCCGCTCCGAACGGCGGGCGTTCGTCAAGTTCACCGTCGCGGGGGTACCCGCGGGCGCGCGTGATGTGCGGCTGAGTCTGGATCTGTACTCGGCCAGGACCACCGACACCTCCGTGCGCGTGCACAAGGTCACCGGTTCCTGGTCGGCGAAGAGCCTGACCTGGAACAAACAACCCGCGTTCGGTGATGTGGTGGGCTCACGCGACGGCTTCACCGCGTCGCAGGTCGGCTCGATCGACGTCTCGTCGGCCTTCGCCGGCAACGGGGCGTACAGCTTCGCGCTCACGGCCGGGAAGGGCGCGCAGGGCGTATTCCAGTCCTCGCGCGCGAGTGCCGCGCAGGCCCCGCGCCTGTCGGTGAGCTGGACCGATCCGGCCACCCCCACCACCGGGTCGCTTCCGTTCGAGATGCCGTCCACGTCGGCTCTGCGCGCGAGCGACAAAAAGGTGTACGCGCATTACTTCACCCCCTACCCCGCTTCCCTCGACAATCAGGAGCCGACCCAGGACTACTACAGCCGCAACTACCTCAACCCCGCGGGCGAGAGCGGCAAGCACGCCGCGTACGGCGGGCTGCTGCGGGACCGGCCGGTCCCGCGTGGGCCGTTGACCGGGGACTGGCAGCTGCAGGACATGCAGCGCGAGATCCGCGACGCGACCGCGGCGGGCGTCGACGGCTTCACCGTCGACGTACTGTCCACCACCGGCGCGCACTGGACCAGGATCAAGAACCTGATCAAGGCCGCCGAGACCGTCGACCCCGGCTTCGCGATCGTGCTGATGCCGGACATGACCTCGCTCAAGGACGCAACACCCGCGAGCCTGGCCGCGTCGATGGCCGACCTGGCCTCCTCGCGGTCCGTCCGGCGCCTCGCGGACGGCCGCGTGGTGATCTCCCCCTTCAAGGCGGAGCAGCAAACCCCGCAGTGGTGGGGCGAGTTCGCGACCGCGATGACCAAGACGCACAAGCTCGGCACCGCGCTGGTCCCGGTGTTCCTGAACTTCTCGGCGAACGCCGACAAGTACGCCTCGGTCAGCTACGGATTCTCGAGCTGGGGCAATCGCAGTCCCAACCGTCAGGGCAACATCCAGTCGGACATCGCCAAGGCCCACAGCCTCGGCAAGATCTGGATGCAGCCGGTCGCGGTCCAGGACGAGCGCCCCAACCAGGGCATCTACGACGAGGCGAACAACACCGAGAACCTGCGCACCTCGTGGGACAACACCATCTCCGGGGGAGCCGACTGGGTACAGCTCACCACCTGGAACGACTACTCCGAGGGCACCCAGTTCCAGCCCTCGGCCAACTCCGGACACACCTGGGTCGACATCAGCGACTACTACCTGGTCCGGTTCAAGACCGGGGCCTGGCCCCGGATCACGCGTGACACGGCGTACCTCACGCATCGCGTGCAGTTCGCCGCGGCCAAGCCCACGGGCGGCACGCAGACGAAGTTGATGACACCGAGGTCGGGGACCAACGCGCCCCGGGACTCGGTGGAGGTGCTGACCTTCCTGGTCGCACCGGCGACGGTGAACGCGACGATCGGCGGCGCCGGCCAGAGCTATCAGGCGGCGGCCGGCGTACAGGCGAAGCTCTTCCCGCTCGCCTACGGCACCAACTCGGCGTCGATCGTTCGCAACTCGGCCACGGTGGCGACGGTTTCCTCACCCAACGTGGTGCGGAAGGACTTCGCCGCCCAGGACCTCGGCTACCGAGGCGCGAGCAGCGGCCGACCGGGCGCGGGCTGACACTCCGCACCCACCGAGTGGAACAACGTGGGGGTCGGGTCCGTTGCGGATCCGGCCCCCACTCTCGTCCGTCCGGACGGAGTCGCCGCTCGCGGGCGACACGTCCACGGGAACAGGACGGGAACGGGACAGGAACGATGTAGCGCCGACCCCCGGCCGGG
>NZ_JBVHLU010000042.1:0-82783 GCF_055558835.1 Embleya sp. NPDC025285 | reverse complement strand
CGCTCGGGGCTTCGTGTCCCTCCGCTTCGCTCCGGGGCACGAAGCCCACGCTTGCGGCTCCGCCGCTCTCCGCGCTTCGCGCGTCGATCACTGGGGGTGGGCTGGGTCGGGGGCGCTGACGCGCCGAGGGTGGGCGTGCGGGTGGGCGTGCGGGGTTGGGGTTCGGGGTTGGGGTTCGGGGTGGGTGTGTGGGGTCGGGGGTGGGGGTGAGGTTTGGGGTGGGGGTGGGGGGTGGGGTTCGGGGTGGGGCTGCTTGGGGTGAGGGGTGGTGGGGGCGGGTCTACAGTCGACGGGTGGATTTCAGCGGCAAGAGCATTCCCGATACCGGTTTTCCCGATGACGACGGCAGTGCGGACCCGGCGCTGGCCGAGGCCCTGGCGGCTCGGGAGGTGGACGACGAGGCGGTCTCGCGGGCGCTGTGCCGGGCGCGGCTCCTGGTACCGGTCGTGGCGATCCTGGCCGAGGAGGAGGACGTCGCGCCGGGGGAGCTGCGGCGGGAGAAGTCCAGCGACATGGCGGTGCCCACGATTCAGGGGCCGGACGGGCGCCGGGCGCTGCCCGCGTTCACCTCGGTGGCGGCGTTGGCGCGCTGGCGCTCGGACGCCCGGCCGATTCCGGTCGAGGCCGCGCGCGCCGCGCACGCCGCGTACGCGGAGGAGGCGGACACGCTGCTTCTGGATCTGGCCGGGCCGCACCCGTACGAGCTCACCGGGAGTCGGCTGCGGGCGGTGGCGGAAGGGCGCGCGCACGTGGCGCCGCACCGGGATCCGGACATCCTGGGCGCGGTGCGGGCGGCGGTGGCCGAGGAGGTCGCGGTCTCGGCGGTGTACCTGACCGAGGGCGGCGGTCACGAGTTGACGCTGAGCCTGGTCGCGGCCGCGGCGCCGACCGAGGTTACCGAGGCGGCGCGGCGCATCGTGGGGCGGTTGGCCGAGGACGACGTGGTGCGGGCGCGCCTGGATCGCGGCCTGGACCTGGCGATGTTGCCTCCCGGCAGCGCCCTCGACGTGGAACCACTCTTCGCACGATGAACCCGGGTGGGTGCCTCCGGCGGCCGGATTGTCCGGCCGGGTTGCTCCGCGTGGGTGCCGGGCTGGGTCGGTCGCGGCCGGGTGCGGTTGCTGCGCGTCCGTCCGGGGTGGGTGGGCCTGCGGCCTGCTTGTCCTCGGGCGCCGGGCGGGCTGAGGGGGATGGCCCGGTCCGGTTGGAAGGCTTGCTTCCGTGCGGGTCGGGTCGAGTGGGTCGGCCCGGCCGGGCGGGTTGCTTCGTCTTGGTCTGGTGCGGTGGGCCTGCGGCCTGCTTGTCCTCAAGCGCCGGACGAGTTGAGGGGGATGGCTCGGATCCGCTGGAGGGCCTTCCCCGCGTCGGCCGGTTGGGTCGGTGGCGGCCGGGTGCGGTTGTTGGGCGTCCGTCGGGTGCGGTCGGCCTGCGGCCTGCTCGTGCTCAAAAAACGCCGGAGGGGCTGGATGGTGTGGCCCAGACCGGCTGGATGGGGGCCCGCGCCGGCTGGGTTGGAGGGTTGCCCCCGTGTCGGCCGGGCTGGGTGGGGTGTTCCTGTGCCGGTTGGGGTGGTGGGGTGTCCCCGCGCCGGGTGGGTTGGGCCGGCGCGGGGTGGGGGTCAGGTCAGGGGTGGACTGGGCCGGTGAGTTTTTCGCCGGGGCCCTTGCCTGCCTGGTCCGGGTGGGTGGAGGCCTCGCGGAAGGCGAGTTGCAGGGTCTTGAGGCCGTCGCGCAGCGGGCCCGCGTGGTAGGAGCCGACCTCGGGGGCCGCGGCGGTGACCAGGCCCGCGAGGGCGGTGATCAGCTTGCGCGCCTCGTCCAGGTCCTTGTGCGCCTCGCCGTCCTCGGCCAGGCCCAGTTTGACCGCCGCCGCGCTCATCAGGTGCACGGACAAGGTGGTGATGACCTCGACGGCCGGCACGTCCGCGATGTCCCGGGTCATGGTCTCGACCCGGTCGGGGTTGCCGGCGAAGTCGTCGGTGTGGCCGGGTGAAGTAAGTGGGGCGCTCTCGCTCATGTGCCCAGTCTCGGGTACGCCCAGGAATCGGGGAACAACGGGGCCCTTCGCCATGTTCCAGCCAGTGGTAGAGTGATGTATCGACCGACCGGGCATCTGCATGCCCGGCCTGCAAGCGGAGGCTCCGTCTCCCACCCGATCGACCTCACGGACGACGGGTACCGGTCCGGTGCGACGCACTTCGTGTGCGTCCGTTCCACGTTCGCCGCCCTGTGGGCGGCTTCGTCAGCCGGTGGTGGAGCCTCGCATGCAACCGTGCGAGGCTTTTTCGCGTTGCCTGGATGGCTTCACGGAAAACCTGGCTCGGGGGGAAGTTACACCGAGACACATGTGGCCGCTTCGCCCGCGGTCGCTTCAGGTATGAGGAGGCCCCATCAGCGCCGAGCCCCGCATCAACGACCGGATTCGCGTCCCCGAGGTGCGACTCGTTGGTCCTGGCGGCGAGCAGGTCGGAATCGTCCCGCTGGCCAAGGCCATGGAACTTGCCCAGGAGTACGACCTCGACCTCGTCGAGGTCGCGGCCAACGCCCGGCCGCCGGTCTGCAAGCTCATGGACTACGGCAAGTTCAAGTACGAGTCGGCCATGAAGGCCCGTGAAGCGCGCAAGAACCAGGCGCACACGGTCATCAAGGAGATGAAGCTCCGGCCGAAGATCGACCCGCACGACTATGACACCAAGAAGGGTCACGTCGAGCGGTTCCTGAAGCAGGGCGACAAGGTCAAGATCACGATCATGTTCCGTGGTCGCGAGCAGTCCCGGCCCGAGTTGGGCTACCGACTGCTGCAGCGCCTCGCGACGGACGTCCAGGACCTCGGGTTCATCGAGTCGAACCCGAAGCAGGACGGCCGCAACATGATCATGGTTCTCGGCCCGCACAAGAAGAAGACCGAGGCCATGGCCGAGGCCCGTGAGGCCCAGGCGGCCCGCAAGGACGCGCGCCGTGTGGCCGTCGAGTCCGGGGACGATCACCCCGACGAGACGGAAACCGCGGACGCTCCCGAAGCCGCCCCGGCCGAGGCCGCTCCGGTCACCGAGACCCCCGTCGCGAGCGACGCGGAGTCGAAGGCCGACGAGCAGGTCTGACCCGGAACGGGTCGCCCCGCGCCCGATTTGCAAACACACCTGTGCCTGCCCGGTCACCGCCGGGCGGGTGCGGCACGACGAGGAGACTGCGGCGACATGCCGAAGAACAAGACCCACAGCGGTGCCAGCAAGCGCTTCCGTATCACCGGCTCCGGCAAGGTGCTGCGTCAGCGTGCGGGTCGCCGTCACCTTCTCGAACACAAGCCCTCGACCCTGACCCGGCGCCTCGCCGGTGTCGTCGAGGTGGCCCCGGCCGACGCCAAGAAGATCAAGAAGCTGCTCAAGAAGTAGTAGGCAGCAGCAGTCGTCGCACCGGCTGACGAGAACCCACCGGTCGGCGACCGGCGACGGTCCCAGACTTACCCGGGCCGCGGTCGACACACCGCAGTCTGACATCAAGGAGTTCATCAAGTGGCACGCGTCAAGCGGTCAGTCAACGCCCACAAGAAGCGCCGCGTCATCCTCGAGCGGGCGTCCGGCTACCGCGGCCAGCGGTCCCGTCTGTACAGGAAGGCCAAGGAGCAGGTCACCCACTCCATGGTCTACAACTACAACGACCGCAAGAAGCGGAAGGGGGACTTCCGTCAGCTCTGGATCCAGCGCATCAACGCCGCTGCCCGCCTGAACGGGATGACCTACAACCGCTTCGTGCAGGGCCTCAAGGCCGCCGGTGTGGAGATCGACCGCAAGATGCTCGCCGAGCTCGCGGTCAACGACGCCCCGGCGTTCGCCGCCCTCGTCGAGGTAGCGCAGAAGGCCCTCCCGGCCGATGTCAACGCGAAGAAGGAAGACGCCGCGGCCTGATCGTCGACTCACGTCGTCGATGTCGCAGTACTTCTTACGTCGTTACAGGCCGAGAGCAGAGAACGGTAACGCGATGGCGAGCCCCGAGCTGACGTCCACCCGATCACCCCGAGTGGCGGCGGCCCGGCGGCTCGCCAAACGTGCTTTCCGGGCCCGTGAGCGGTTGTTCCTGGCCGAGGGGCCGCAGGCGGTCCGCGAGGCCGTGGCCCTCTCCGGGACGCTGCGCGAGTTGTACATCACCCCCGAGGTGGCCGAGCGCTACCCCGATCTGGTCGCGGGGGCGTCCGCCGCCCGGGTCCCGGTGTTCACCGCCACCGACGAGGTGGTCGCGGCGATCAGTCAGACCGTGACGCCGCAGGGCGTGGTCGCGCTGTGCCGGTTCGTGGACGTACCGCTGGAGAGCGCGATGGCCGCGCGGCCGGACTTGGTCGCGGTCCTCGCCAACGTGCGCGACCCCGGCAACGCCGGCACCGTGCTGCGCGCGGCCGACGCGGCCGGCGCGGAGGCCGTGGTGCTCACCGACGCGTCGGTGGACCCGTACAACCCCAAGGCCGTGCGCGCCTCCGTGGGCAGCCTCTTCCACCTTCCCGTGGTCACCGGTGCCCGGATCGAGGACACCGTGGCCGCGCTGCGTGCCGCCGGGCTGCGGATCCTGGCCGCCGACGGCGCCGGAGAAGCGGACTTGGACGGCGAGTTGGACGCGGGCGGGCTGAGCGGGCCCACCGCGTGGGTCTTCGGCAACGAGGCGTGGGGATTGCCCGAGGAGACCCGGGCGCTGGCCGACGCCGTGGTGCGAGTCCCGATCCACGGGCGGGCCGAGAGTTTGAACCTGGCGACCGCCGCGGCCGTGTGTCTGTACGCGTCCGCCCGCGCGCAACGCGGGCGCGGGGGTTGCCGCTCCGGGGTGCGAAGCGAGCGATGACCCCGACGTACCCGGCTTGACCACCGGTCGTGGGGGAACGAGACCGTTGCGTCCGGCGCATCCGGACGGCACGTCGCGCGTTGGGATAGTGTGTCCGGCCCGGAACTCCCTCGGGCCCGAAACGGGAAGGGGGCCGATGGACGCCGACATGCTGCCCGACGGCCTGGTGATCGCGGACGAGAACGGCATGGTGGTCACGTTCAACACCGCCGCCGCCCGGATCACCGGGACGCGTCCCGAGGACGCGCTCGGCAAACACATCGCGGACGCGCTGCCGCTGGAGGACCTCGAGGGCAGGCGTTGGTGGGTGTGCACCGACCCGTACGGCGGTCTGGGCACCCGGACCCGGCAGCCGGAGCGCAATCTGCTCCTGGCCGGCCGGGAGATCCTGGTCACCGCGTCCTTCGTGCGCGCAGACGGGCCGCACAGCCCGCTGGCCAAGCTCGTGGTGTCGTTGCGCTGCACCGACGCGCGCAGGCGGATCGAGCGCGGCCACTCCGATCTGATCGCCACCGTCGCGCACGAACTGCGCTCGCCGCTGACCTCGGTCAAGGGCTTCACCGCGACCCTGCTGGCCAAGTGGGAGCGGTTCACCGACGAGCAGAAGCGGCTGATGCTGGAGACGGTCGACGCGGACGCGGACCGGGTCACCCGGCTGATCACCGAGCTGCTGGACATCTCCCGGATCGACGCGGGCCGGCTGCAACTCAACCGCCAGGTCGTGGACATGGAAGAGGCGGTGCACCGGCACCTGCGCGCGATGGAGTGCAACGGCCTGCCCGACGAGCGCTTCGTGCTGGTGGTCGACGGGCCGCTGCCGAGCATGTGGCTGGACGCCGACAAGCTCGACCAGATCCTGGGCAACCTGCTGGAAAACGCGGTGCGCCACGGCGCGGGAACCGTCACCATCGAGATGCGCGCGGTCTCCATCGGGTCCGCGCCCGGTGCGCACGGGACGGAGATCACGGTGAGCGACGAGGGCCCGGGTATCCCGGACGAACTCCTCGACCGTGTCTTCACCCGTTTCTGGCGCGGAAACCGCCGCGGTGGCACCGGCCTGGGGCTGTACATCGTCAAGGGCCTGGTGCAGGCGCACGCGGGCACCATCGGCGTGGATCGCGCCGAGTGCGGCGGGGCCCGATTTCGATTTACCCTGCCGGCCGCGATGCCGGACGTCCTGATGTAGCAACGCGGGACGCTCCACCACACGTCGTCGCGGTTCGGCCGAGACACGCACGCCGATCAGGCGTCAGTAAACTCGGAGCGCGGACGTCGTAGGACGTCATTGCCGCCTCCACCACCGGCGGATCCCCCACAGGAGCACTGGACACAGATGTCGGCACCGAACAAGTCGTACGACCCGGTCGAGGTCGAGGCGTTGAAACCAGAGGAAGTCGAGCGGGCCCGCGACGCGGCGCTCGCGGCGGTCGCCGCCGCGGGCGACCTCGCCGAGCTGCAGGAGGCGAAGGTCGCGCACACCGGCGACCGCTCGCCGCTCGCGCTCGCCAACCGCGAGATCGGCGCACTCCCCCCGCAGGCCAAGGCCGAGGCGGGCAAGCGTGTCGGCCAGGCGCGGGGTGCGGTGAAGAAGGCCCTGGAGCAGCGTCAGGTCGAGCTGGAGGCCGAGCGCGACGCGCGCGTGCTGGTCGAGGAGGCGGTCGACGTCACGCTGCCGTGGGACCGCGCCCCGCGCGGCGCCCGGCACCCGTTGACCACGCTGTCCGAGCGGATCGAGGACCTCTTCGTCGCGATGGGCTACGAGGTCGCCGAGGGCCCGCAGGTCGAGGCGGAGTGGTACAACTTCGACGCCCTCAACATCCTGCCGGACCACCCCGCGCGGACCATGCAGGACACCTTCTTCGTGCGCGCCGAGGACGGCTCGGCGGACTCCGGCGTGGTGCTGCGCACGCACACCTCGCCCGTGCAGATCCGCACGATGCTGACCCGTACCCCGCCGATCTACGTGATCTGTCCGGGCCGGGTCTACCGCACCGACGAGCTGGACGCCACGCACACCCCGGTGTTCGGGCAGATCGAGGGTCTGGCCGTGGACAAGGGCCTGACCATGGGCGACCTCAAGGGCACCCTCGACCACTTCGTCGAGGCGATGTTCGGCGAGGGCATCGTCACCCGGCTGCGCCCGTCGTACTTCCCGTTCACCGAGCCCTCCGCCGAGCTCGACCTCAAGTGCTTCGTGTGTCGCGGCGCCTCGGTGGGCGACCCCGAGCACCCGTGCCGGACCTGCCGGTCCGAGGGCTGGATCGAGTGGGGCGGCTGCGGCATGGTCAACCCGCGCGTGCTGATCGCGTGCGGCATCGACCCCGAGGTGTACAGCGGGTTCGCGTTCGGCGTGGGCCTGGAGCGCGCGCTGATGTTCCGGCACAACGTCGAGGACATGCGAGACATGGTCGAGGGTGACGTCCGGTTCACCCTTCCGTTCGGGATGGAGATCTGATGCGGGTCCCGCTTTCGTGGCTGCGGGAGTACGTCGACCTCCCCGCCGGCGAGTCCGGGCGCGATGTCGCCGACAAGCTCGTGGCGCTGGGCCTGGAGGTCGAGACGGTCGAGCGGCTCGGCGCGGACCTCAAGGGTCCGCTCGTGGTCGGCCGGGTGCTGGAGATCGAGGAACTGGAGGGCTTCAAGAAGCCGATCCGGTTCTGCAAGGTCGACGTCGGCGACGCCAACGGCACCGGTGAGCCGCAGGAGATCGTCTGCGGCGCGCGCAACTTCGAGGTCGACGACAAGGTCGTGGTGATCCTGCCGGGCGGTGTGCTGCCCGGTCCGTTCGAGATCGCCGAGCGCAAGACCTACGGTCACGTCTCGCGCGGGATGATCTGCTCGGCCCGCGAACTGGGCATGGGCGACGACCACGACGGCATCATCGTGCTGCCGATCGAGGCGCAGGTCGGCGCGGACGCGATCGAACTGCTGGGTCTGGTCGACGAGGTGCTCGACATCGCGGTGACCCCGGACCGGGGCTACTGCCTGTCGATGCGCGGCGTCGCGCGCGAGGCGGCGATCGCCTACGGGCAGCCGCTGCGCGACCCGGCGCTGCTGGATGTGCCGGACGCGAACGGGTACGGCTACCCGGTCGTGGTCGAGGACCCGGCCGGCTGCGACCGGTTCGTCGCGCGCACCGTGGTCGGCATCGACCCCGAGGCGCCGTCCCCGCTGTGGTTGCAGCGGCGGGTGCAGATGAGCGGCATGCGGCCGATCTCGCTGGTCGTGGATGTCACCAACTACGTGATGCTCGAACTGGGTCAGCCGCTGCACGCCTACGACCGGGCCCGGTTGCAGGGCCCGATCGTGGTGCGTCGCGCGCTCGAGGGCGAGACGCTGACCACGCTCGACGACGCCGAGCGCCGGTTGGACCGCGAGGACCTGCTGATCTGTGACAACCGGGGGCCGATCGGTCTCGCGGGTGTGATGGGCGGCGAGAGCACCGAGATCGGCGAGGACACGGCCGACATCGTGATCGAGGCCGCGCACTTCGACCCGGTGGCCATCGCGCGCACCGCGCGTCGGCACAAGCTGGGCTCGGAGGCGTCGCGCCGGTTCGAGCGCGGGGTGGACCCCGAGGCGGCCCGGGCCGCGGCGCAGCGCGCGGTGGACCTGCTGGCCGCGCTGGGCGGCGAGCGGGCCCAGGCCGAGGCGGGCGTGACCGAGGTGGACGCGCCGCGCGAGGTGGTGCGGATCGTGCTCGCGGCGGACCACGCGGCGAAGGTCGCGGGTGTCGCGTACCCGCGCGAGACGGTCGCGCAGCGGTTGCAGGAGGTGGGCTGTTCGGTCGAGGGGATCGACGAGCTGACCGTGGTGCCGCCGACTTGGCGGCCCGACCTGACCGACCCGAACGACCTGGCCGAAGAGGTGATCCGGCTGGAGGGCTACGAGCAGGTGCCCTCCACGCTGCCGCAGGTGCCGGCCGGTCGCGGGTTGACCGTGGATCAGCGGCGCCGGCGTCGGCTCGGTCGCGCGCTCGCGGGCGCGGGCTACACCGAGGTGCTCAACTACCCGTTCCTGGGGCAGAGCGCGTTCGACGACCTCGGGTTGCCCGAGGACGACGCGCGGCGGCGCACCGTGGTGCTGGTCAATCCGATCTCCGAGGAGGAGCCGGCGCTGCGCACGACGCTGCTGCCGGGGCTGCTCGGGACGTTGCGTCGCAACCTCGGGCGCGGCAACGGCGATCCGGCGCTGTTCGAGTCCGGCGTGGTCTTCCGGCCGAACGCCTCGACGCCGGTCGCGCCCGTGCTCGCGGTGGACCGGCGGCCCACGGCAGAGGAACTGGCGCGGCTGGAGGCGGCGTTGCCGCACCAGCCGCAGCGGGTCGCGGTGGTGCTGGCCGGCGAGCGGGAGCGCTCCGGCTGGTGGGGCCCGGGTCGGCCGCAGATCTGGGCGGACGCGGTCGAGGCGGCACGGGTGGTCGCGGACGCCGTCGGGATTGAGCTGACGGTGCGTCAGGATCAGCACGAGCCGTGGCATCCCGGGCGCTGCGCGGCGCTCGTGGTGACCGCGCCGGACGGGACCGAGCGGGTCGTGGGGCACGCGGGCGAGCTGCATCCGCGGGTGGTCAAGACGCTGCACCTGCCCGAGCGGGTCGGCGCGATGGAGTTGGACCTGGATCTGCTGACCGCCGACCTCGACGGCGAGTACGTGCCGCAGGCCGGGCACATCTCGTCGTACCCGGTGGCCACGCAGGACGTCGCGCTGGTCGTGGACGCCGCGGTGCCCGCCGCCGCGGTCGAGGCCGCGCTGGTCGAGGGCGCGGGGGAACTGCTCGAGTCGGTGCGGCTGTTCGATGTGTACACCGGCGCGCAGATCGCCGAGGGCGGCAAGTCGCTGGCTTACGCGCTGCGGTTCCGGGCGCCGGATCGCACGCTCACGGTCGAGGAGGCCACGGTCGCGCGCGACGCGGCGGTGGCGCTCGCGGCGGAGCGTACCGGGGCGGTGTTGCGCGGGGCGTGACGCCTTCGCGCTCGTCGTCGCTCGGCGTCGCTCGGAAGCGGCCCGCACACCTTCGGGTGTGCGGGCCGCACCCGGGTCAGGGCAGCGGTGCCGGGGCCGGTGTCGGGGCGGTGGGCAGGACGCCCGGAGCCAGCACGTCGACGCCGCAGATCTGCCGGGCGGCCACGATCGGGTCGTTGGGGAAGCGGAAGGCCGTGCGTGCCGGCGCGCCGGTGAGGTTGGCGGCGAAGCGTTGCCAGGACATCGGCGCGCGCACCGAGTCGCGCAGTTCCTTGAGCCGGCCCCGATCGGCGGTGCCGCAGGTGAGCGTGTAGCGCGCGGCGGCGATCCGGATCGGGTCGATGCCCGGGGGCGGGGGTGCGGCCGGGTCGGCGTACTCGGCGAGCACCCACGCCGGGTCGATCCGCTTCTCGTGGCCGGGGCGGCCGCGGGTGGTCAGGTGGATGTGCGCGGCGAGCGGGTAGGCCAAGCCCAGGTCGTCGAGCGCGATCCCGGTGATCGGGGTGGCCGCGCCGTTCATGCCCAGCGAGGGCCACATCGCCACGATCGACGCGTTCAGGTCCGGTCGCAGCGGGACCACGAAGGAGTGCGTCGGGGACCGGTCGACCAGGGTGTGGCGATACCCCGGGCGCGGGCCCCGGATCATGGTCGGGAAGCCGGGGAAGCGGTCGATGAAGACGTCGGCGGTGACCGGGTTGGCGACGCCCAGGACCGAGGTGTAGAAGCCGCGTTCGTCGGCGACGCCGCCGGGGCCGATGCCGGCGTAGGGCACCCGGAAGGCGATCGCGGTCAGCAGTGACCAGACCGCCAGGGCACTCACGGCGGGTACCGCGATTCGATTCGCGGGGACCATCAGGATCGGCAGGAGCAGCACGAACAGTCCGGGCAGCAACATCCGGCCGTGCATGAAGTCGCCGCCGACACGGACCACGTAGAGCAGCATGGTCAGGCCGGACAGGACCGGTACCGCGTACAGGACGTGTAGTCGGGTGCGGGTGTCCGGGGCGGGCCGGGCGGGGGTCGGCGGGTGTGGGCGGCTCGCGGTGGCCGCTGTTCCGACCGCGACCGCGGCGGCGGCAGCGGCTGTGGCGAACGCGGCCAGGATCAGCGCGGGCAGCCACAGGTGGTAGGGGTCGGCCAGGTCGTGCAGGTAGGCCCAGCCCCGGGACCAGTCGGCGGCGGAGGCCTCCTTGGTGATCGCGGGCAGCGGGAGCAGGACGCCGTAGTAGCCCATCCGGAAGATCTCGTACGCCAGCGGGAGTGCGCCGGCGGTGCCGAGCAGGGCGAGCGCGCGTGCCGGTCGGGGGCGGTGTACGAGGGCGAGGGCGACCAGGAAGCCGAGGCCGGCGATCGCCAGGTCGGGGCGCACCATCGGGCCCAGGCCGGCGAGCAGGGCCAGGGCGTGGGCGGTGTGGGTGCGCGGGTCGCGGGCGAG
This sequence comes from Embleya sp. NPDC025285, assembly GCF_055558835.1. Classification (NCBI taxonomy): domain Bacteria; kingdom Bacillati; phylum Actinomycetota; class Actinomycetes; order Kitasatosporales; family Streptomycetaceae; genus Embleya; species Embleya sp. NPDC025285. The sequence goes on along the minus strand of NZ_JBVHLU010000042.1, from coordinate 71,560 downwards.
GTGTACCAGCAGCCACCAGCAGCCGGCCGTCCACAGCGTGGTCAGGCCGGTCTCCAGGCCGGAGGTGGCGAAGTCCCATACCGGCGGCAGTGCGAGCAGGACGAGTGCGCCGCACGGGAGCAGGAACGCGGCGTCGGATCGGGGCAGGTGCAGTCGGCGGCCGGCGTCGGCGGCCAGGAACCAGCCGATCACGCTGCACAGCAGGCCCAGGCGCACGGCCAGCGGGGCGGGATCCTGGCCGGTGAGTTCGGTGCCGGCGACCAGGAGCCACTGCCACAGGGTGCTGGTGGCCGCCTCGGCGCGCTCGCCGGGGTTGAACACGGGGCCGTGGCCGGCCAGGATCTGGCGGACCGTGCGGGTGAAGATCAGGCCGTCGTCGCACAGCCAGCTGCGTTGGCCGCCCCATACGGCGAGGAACGCGGCGGGCAGCAGCACCATCGCCACGTTCCAGCGGGCGGCCAGGCGCCGGGTGCGGTCGGGGGCCGGGGCGGCGGGGTCGGTGGGCGGTGGGCCCTGTCCGGGCAGGGTGGTGGTCAGCGTCATCGTCAGTGGGGCTCCAGTCGGGGCGGGGAGGGGTGGGGTCGCGTGGGGCGGCGCGAGGCGGGTCGGGCCGGGGGAAGGGCGGTCGGGCCGAGTGAGGGACGGGAGAGGCCGGTGGGGCCGGATGGGGCAGGGGTGGGCCGCGTGTGGTCGTCGGTCCCGGGGCTCGCGCACCTCGTAGGGTGACGGGATGAGTACTTACGTGATTACCGGTGCAGGCAGCGGTATCGGCGCGGAGATCGCCCGCCGGTTGCGCGAGGACGGCCACGACCTGGTCGCGATCGTGCGGTCGCAGGCGCGGGCCGCAGAGGTGGCCGGGCCCGGGGTGCGGACCGTGGTCGCGGACCTGGAGAGCCCCGAGACGATCGCGGACGCGCTGGCGCCGATCGCCGAGGAGACGTTCGCGGGCCTGGTGCACAGCGCGGGCGTCGCGGATCTGGGCACGGTGGCGGAGACGGCCTCGGCCGTGTGGTCGCGCACATTGACCGTCAACGTGGTCGCGGTGGCGGAGGTTACGCGCGTGCTGCTGCCGGCGCTGCGGCGCGGGCACGGCGATGTGGTGCTGCTCAACAGCGGTGCGGGGTTGCGGACCAATCCGGGCTGGGCGGCGTACGCGGCGAGCAAGCACGCGTTGAAGGCGTTGGCCGACGGGCTGCGGGAGGAGGAGCCGCTGCTGCGGGTGACCAGCGTGTATCCGGGGCGGACCGCGACGCCGATGCAGCGTGGGGTGCGGGAGCAGGAGGGTGGGGCGTTCGAGAGCGAGCGGTACAGCGATCCCGGGACTGTCGCGGGGGTTGTCGTGTCGGCGCTGTTGCTGCCGCAGGATTCGCGGATCAACGACGTGACTGTGCGGTCACGGGGGTGAGCCGGCCTTTGGGCGGTGGCCGGCCCGAGGGCGTTTGTGCTTGAGCGTGTCCTCAAGCGCCGGACGGGCTGGGTTTGGTGGGGTTGGGTGGGGCGGTTGCGGTTGGCAGGCGCCTGCGGCGAGCGTCCTCAAGCGCCGGACAGGCTGGATGGGTGTGGTGGTTGCGGTTTGTGGGTGCCTGCGGTGAGTGTTCTCAAGCGCCGGGCGGGCTGAGTTTGGTGGGGTCGGGCCGGGCGGTCGGGATTTTCGGGTGCGGGCGGTGGGGGTGCTCAAGCGTCCGATGGGCTGGGTTGGTCAGCGGTCGGGTTTTTCTTTGGGGAGGACGTCCTTGGCGAGGACGTCTATGCCGCAGATTTCCTTGGCGGCGGTGATCGGGTTGTTGGGGAAGCGGAACGAGGTGCGGTCGAAGGCGCCGGTGAAGTTCTTTTTGAAGCGGCTCCAGGACATCGGTTCGTGGACCGAGTCCTGGAGCTCCTTGAGCTTGCCCCGGTTGGCGTCGCCGCAGGTCAGGGCGTAGCGGGCGGCCTTGACCCGGATCGGGTCGATACCCGGGGGCAGAACGGCGTCGGGTGAGGCGTATTGGGCGAAGACCCAGGCGATGTCGATTTGCTTCTCGTGTCCGGGGCGGCCCCGGGTGGTGAGTTCGACGTGGGCGGCGAGCGGATACGCCAGGCCCAGGATGTCCACCGAGACGCCGTCGAGCGGGGTGTTGGCGCCGTTCATGCCCAGGTTGGCCCACACCGTGGCGACCGGGGCGGGCAGGTTCGGGTTGAGCGCGGTGACGTAGAAGCCGTCGTACCAGGGGTAGACGATCACGTGTGTGTGGTCGGCGCGGGCGGCGTTCGCGGCGGAGGGGAAGCGTGGGTAGTTGGCCACGTAGGAGTACGCGGTGACCGGGTTGGCGACGTTGAGCGCGCCGACGTAGAAGGCGCGTTCGTCGGCGACGCCGCGCGGGCCGATGCCGTCGTAGGGCACCCGGAAGGTGATCGCGCAGATCAGGGCCCAGCCGACGAGCACCGTGGCGGCGGGTACCGCGAGTCGGTTCGCGGGGACCATCAGGATCGGCAGGAGCAGCATGAACAGTCCGGGCAGCAACATCCGGGCGTGCATGAAGTCGCCGCCGACGCGCACCACGTACAGCAGCATCGCCAGGCCGCACAGGACCGGCACCGCGAAGACGGTGAACCGGTTCCAGGCGGCGCGGTCGATCGTGCGCAGGCGCCCGGGCAGGCCCGCGGGGTCGCTCAGGCGCGGCGCGAGTCGGCCGAGCACGACGGCCGCCAGCACGACGGCCGGGATCCACAGGTGGTACGGGTCGGCCAGGTCGTGGACGTAGTCCCAGCCCCGGGACCAGTCGGCCGCGGAGGCCTCCTTGGTGACGGCGGGCAGCGGCAGTACGACGCCGTAGTAGCCCATCCGGAAGATCTCGTACAGCAGCGGCAGGGTGAACGCGGTGCCGAGCAGGGCCAGGACCCGCAGCACCCGGGGGCGGCGGACGACGGCGAGCGCGATCAGGAAGCCGAGCCCGGCGATGGCCAGGTCGGGGCGCACCATCGGCCCGAGGCCGGCCAGGAAGGCCAGGGCGTAATCGACCCGGGCGCGCGGGTCGTGCGGCAGCCGGACCAGCAGCCACCAGCAGCCGGCCGTCCACAGCGTGGTCAGGCCGGTCTCCAGGCCGGAGGTGGCGAAGTCCCACACCGGCGGCAGCGCGAGCAGCGCGAGCACGCCGAACGGCACCAGCCAGGGGGTGTCGTCGGTGCGGGTGTACAGCCGGCGGGTGGCGTGCAGGGCGAGCGCGTAGCCGGCGGTGGTGCACAGCAGGCCCAGATAGACCGCGAGCCGGCCTACGTCCGTCTGGGTGGTCCACGAGGCCAGGACCAGGATCCACTGCCACAGCGTGCTCGTCGACGCCTCGGCGCGTTCGCCCACGTTGAACACGGGGCCGTGGCCGGCCAGGATCTGGCGGACCGTGCGGGTGAAGATCAGGCCGTCGTCGCTGATCCAGCGGCGGTGCCATCCCATGATCAGCACGATCAGTGCGGGAGCCAGCACCATCGCGGTGTTCCAGCGGGCGACGCCGCGGGGCCGCGGGCCGTCCACGGGCGGATCGGCCGGTCGCCCGGAGCGCGAGCGCCCGGACAGCACACTCACGAGGCTCATGGTTCGTTGACTCCAGTCGGGGCGGGCCGGCCGACCACACCATAACCACTGATGATCGCCTGCCGGGCCGATGGCGGGCTCAGGAGGGCGAGCAGAATTTCTTCTCCGCCAGGATCGGGTTGGCCGGGATCCGCAGGTTGGTCCGGTCGGCGGCGCCGGTCAGGTTCTTCCAGAAGCGCGACGCGGACATCGGTTCGGTGACCGATTCGACCAGTTCCTTGAGGTCGCCACAGCGCAGCGCGGCCCGGGCGGCCCGGATCTCCGCGGCGGGCGCCGCCGTCTCCGGGACCAGCGCGTCGCCCGAGGGGTCGACGTACAGTGCGACGTTCCAGGCGAACGGCAGCAGCTTCTTGTGGCCCGCGGCGACGTGCCGGGTCTCGGTGATGTGCGCGCCGACCGTGTTGGACAGGCCCCACACGTCGACCACGATGCCGCCGAGCGGGGTGATCGAGCCGCCCACGCCGAGCCGGCCGATGACCAGGCCCTTGTCGTAGGGCAGGTCGCGGCGCAGCGGCAGCGGCGGGATCTTCATATAGTTCGGGTCCACGAACAACAAACGTTCGCCACCGGCCTTTTCGTTACGGAAGGCCTCTTCGATGGTCGGCAGCGTGCGGATGTGCGCTGCCTCGGTGGTGGGGTTGTCGGTCCGGGTCCAGGCCGCGTAGGTGTCGCGTTCGTTCCAGACCTGGTTGCCGTCGCCGCTGGGGGCGGGTGTGGTGATCACGCCCGAGCGCAGGGTGGTGCCGCAGACCACGGCCCACACCGCGAGCAGCACGACGACCGGGGTCAGCAGGCGGTCCAGTGGGGCGAGCAGGAGCGGGAGCAGGACGAGCAGCAGCACCGGCAGCCACATCCGGCCGTGCATGAAGTCGCCGCCGACCTTGAGCACGTAGACGGTCTGGCCGAGCGCCGCGACCAGCGGGGTGGCGATCACGATCCAGGTGCGCCGGTCGGCGGGGCGGCGGCGGGTGAGCGCGACCGCGACCGCGACCAGGATCAGGATCATCGGGATCCACAGGTGGTACGGCCGCATGTAGTCGGTCAGGTAGTCCCAACCCCGGCCCCACAGGGATCCCGACGCCTCCTTGGTGAGCGCGGGCATCGGGAAGATCAGGCCGTAGTAGCCCAGGCGGAAGATCTCGTACGCGGCGGGCAGGAAGCCGGCGCAGGCCAGCATCGCCAACGCCTTGGGCCAGCGGGCCCGAACGAGCAGGAACTGGGCGGTGAGCAGGACGATCATGGTCAGGCCCAGGTCCGGGCGGACCAGGGGGCCCAGGCCGAACCAGAGGGAGAGCGCGAGCGTGCGGCGGGTGGTATGGGTGCCGACCGGGCGCAGCCAGGTGCCGATCAGCAGCCACCAGGACAGGCCGATCCAGAACAGGATCAGTCCGGTCTCCATGCCGGCGGTGGCGAAGTCCCACACGGAGGGGATGGCGATGAAGACCAGTACGCCGGCGGGCAGCAGCAGGCGGGTGACGGCCATGCCGCGGAAGAGCCGGCGGGTGCCGTCCAGGGACAGCCACAGTCCGGCGACGGCCAGGATCAGGCCGGTGTAGACGGCGGTGGGCGCGTAGTCGAAGGGGGTGATCCCGCCGAGGAGCGCGAGCAGCCATTGCCACAGCGTGCTGGTGGAGGTCTCGACCCGTTCGCCGGCGCTGTAGACGGGGCCGTTGCCGGCCAGGATCTCGCGGACCGCGCGGGTGAAGATCAGGCCGTCGTCGGTGATCCACCGCTGGTGCCAGCCCATGATCGCGAACACCAGTGTCGGCAGCCCCAGCGCGAGCAGGTCCGGCAGTGGGACGCGGCCGGTCCGACGATCGGCCGAGGTCCGGCCCGTGGGGCCGTCGGGCGTGTCCGCGGTGCCCGATTCGGGCTCCGGCGGCGGTTCACCGGTCGGGGACTGTAGGTCCGTGCCCGCGGCGCGCGAGGCGCCGGCGGGCCCGGAGGTGCCGGGGGGAGGGGTCACGTGGTCTCGTTCGTTTCCTGGGCGGGGGCGCCCGCCGTCTGCTGCGTGTCGCTGCCGTCCCGCCGGCGGTCGACTGCCCGCTGGGGGGCGCGTATCCGAAGTCGGCTGATCCTAACGCACCGGCCCTGCGCCCTATTGGGGTGGAGGGCGGGCGCGGCATGGTTGCCCGGAGCGGGCCCCGGACGGGCGGTCACCCAACGTACTTGCATAGAGATTCATTGATACGTATAGTCATGCTCCTCACAAGGAGGCGGTAATGGGGGCCAAGGCGGCACTGGCCGGAGCGAGCGGATACGCGGGCGGGGAAATCCTGCGCCTGCTGCTCGCACATCCGGAGATCGAGATCGGCACGCTCACGGCGGGGTCCAACGCGGGCCGACGCCTGGGCGAGCTGCAGCCTCACCTGTTGCCGCTGGCCGACCGCGTGCTCGCCGAGACCACCGCGGACAACCTCGCCGGTCACGATGTGGTTTTCCTGGCCCTGCCGCACGGACAGTCCGGCGCGCTGGCCGCGCAACTGGGTGCGGACGTGCTCGTGGTGGACTGCGGCGCGGACTACCGCCTGCGGGAGGCGACGGACTGGGAGCAATTCTACGGATCCTCCCATGCCGGGACATGGCCGTACGGACTGCCCGAGCTGCCGGGCGGCCGGGCGGCGCTGGCGAACACCCGGCGGATCGCGGTGCCCGGCTGCTACCCGACCGTGTCGCTGCTGTGCACGGTGCCCGCGCAGGCCGCCGGCCTGGTCGAACCCGACTGGGTCGTGGTGGCCGCCTCCGGCACCTCGGGCGCGGGCAAGGCGCCCAAGACGCACCTGCTGGGCAGCGAGGTGATGGGCTCCGCGAGCGCGTACGGCGTCGGCGGCGTGCACCGGCACACCCCGGAGATCGTCCAGGGCCTGCGCGCGGTCACCGACGCGGACGTCACGGTGTCCTTCACGCCGACCCTGGTGCCCATGTCGCGCGGCATCCTGGCCACCTGCACCGCCCGGCTGAAGCCCGGGGTGAGCGCCGAGGCGGTGCGCGCCGCGTACGCCGCGGCCTACGCCGACGAGCCCTTCGTACATCTGCTGGCCGAGGGGCAGTGGCCCGCGACCGCGATGGTCTACGGAGCGAACACCGCCGTGTTGCAGGTCGCCGTCGACGAGCGGGCCGGCCGGGTGGTCGTGGTCGGCGCGATCGACAATCTCGCCAAGGGCACCGCCGGCGGCGCCATCCAGAGCACCAACATCGCCCTCGGCCTGGCCGAGGACCTGGGACTGAGCAAGACGGGAGTAGCGCCGTGAGCGTCACCGCAGCAAAGGGCTTCCGGGCCTCGGGCGTGGCCGCGGGCCTCAAGACCACGGGCCTGCCCGACGTGGCACTCGTGGTCAACGACGGCCCCTCGATCGCGGGCGCCGCCGTGTTCACCTCGAACCGGGTCAAGGCCGCACCGGTGGTGTGGTCGGAGCAGGTGGTCAAGGCCGGCCAGGTGCAGGCGGTCGTGCTCAACTCCGGCGGCGCCAACGCGTGCACCGGCGCCGAGGGCTTTCGCAACACGCACGCCACCGCAGAGCGCGTGGCCGAGCTGCTCGGGCTCAACGCGGGCGAGATCGTGGTGGCCTCCACCGGCCTGATCGGCCTGCAACTGCCGATGGACAAGCTGCTGCCGGGCGTGGACAAGGCCGCCGCGGCGCTGAGCGCGACCGGCGGCGAGGACGCGGCGATCGCGATCAAGACCACGGACAGCGTGCACAAGCAGTCCGTGGTCACCGACCCCGCCGGGTGGACGGTCGGCGGGATGGCCAAGGGCGCGGGCATGCTCGCCCCGGGGCTGGCCACGATGCTCGTCGTGCTCACCACCGACGCGGCCGTCGACGCCGAGACGGCGGACGCGGTGCTGCGCGGCGCCACGCACACCACGTTCGACCGGATCGACTCCGACGGCTGCATGTCCACCAACGACACCGTGCTGCTGATGGCCTCCGGCGCCAGCGGGGTCGAGCCCGACCCCGCCGCGTTCGCCGAGGCGGTGCGCACGGTCTGCGGCGACCTGGCCCGACAGCTGATCGGCGACGCCGAGGGCGCGAGCAAGGACATCCGGATCGACGTCACCGGCGCCGCGACCGAGGCCGACGCGCTCGAGGTGGCCCGCTCGATCGCCCGGAACAACCTCTTCAAGTGCGCGGTGCACGGCGAGGACGCCAACTGGGGCCGGGTGTTGGCCGCGATCGGCACCACCGCCGCCACCTTCGACCCCGACCGGCTCGACGTCGCGTTCAACGGGGTGTGGGTGTGCCGGGACGGCTTCGTGGGCGAGGACCGCGAACTGGTCGACATGAGCCCGCGCGAGACGCACATCGTGGCCGACCTGAACGCGGGCGACGCCGCCGTGACCGTATGGACCAACGACCTCACGGCCGACTACGTCCACGAGAACTCGGCCTACTCGTCATGACCGGTACGGACAGCCAGACGAGGGGGAGCGGGATGCGGACGGAATCGGCCGGCAAACAGGGGCGCAATAACGCGGCACTGGCCAAGGCACACACGCTGATCGAGGCGTTGCCGTGGTTGGAGCGCTTCTACGGCAAGACCGTGGTGATCAAGTTCGGCGGCAACGCCATGGTGGACGACGCGCTGAAGCAGGCGTTCGCCCAGGACCTGGTGTTCCTGCGCTTCGCCGGGCTGCGCCCGGTCGTCGTGCACGGCGGCGGCCCGCAGATCAGCGCGCAGCTCGACCGGCTCGGCATCGAGTCCTCGTTCGCGGGCGGCCTGCGGGTGACCACGCCCGAGGCGATGGACGTGGTGCGGATGGTGCTCGCCGGCCAGGTGCAGCGCGAGATCGTGGGCCTGATCAACGGGCACGGCCCGTTCGCGGTCGGGATGACCGGCGAGGACGCGCACACGATGACCGCCGTCAAGCGGCACGCGATCGTGGACGGCGAGCCGGTCGACATCGGCCTGGTCGGCGACATCGTCGAGGTCGACCCCGGCGCGATCAACGCCCTGCTCCAGGACAACCGGATCCCGGTGATCTCCTCGATCGCGCGCGGCACCGACGGACACGTCTACAACGTCAACGCGGACACCGCGGCCTCGGCGCTCGCGGTGGCGCTGGGCGCGGAGAAGCTGGTCGTGCTCACCGACGTCGAGGGGCTGTACGCAAACTGGCCCACCAGCGACGAGGTGATATCGAGCCTGGACGCCGAGGAGTTGGCGGCGCTGCTGCCGACGCTGTCCACCGGCATGCTGCCCAAGATGGAGGCGTGCCTGCGGGCCGTGCAGGCCGGCGTGCCCGCCGCACACGTCCTGGACGGGCGGGTCGCGCACTCGCTGCTGTTGGAAGTGTTCACCGACGAGGGCATCGGGACCATGGTGGTCCCGGCCCGGGAAAAGCCCGGCGTGCTCGCCGGACAGGGCCAGGACCGGACGGAGGGGGCGGCGTGACCGACATCGAGAGCGGTGCACTGACGCGGCGGTGGAACCAGTCGCTGATGAACAACTACGGCACGCCCGCGGTCGAGCTGGTCGGCGGATCCGGGGCCCGTGTCGTGGACAGCGCCGGCAACACCTACGTCGACTTCCTCGGCGGCATCGCGGTCAACTCGCTCGGCCACGCGCATCCGGCGATCACCGCCGCGGTCACCGCGCAACTGGGCCGGTTGGGCCACGTGTCCAACCTCTACATCGCCGAGCCGCCGGTCGCGCTCGCCGAGCGGCTGCTGGCCCTGTTCGGCCGCCCCGGCCGGGTCTACTTCGGCAACTCGGGCGCCGAGGCCAACGAGGCGGCGTTCAAGCTGGCCAGGCGCACCGGCCGGCCGCAGATCATCGCGGCCGAGGGCGGCTTCCACGGCCGCACCATGGGCGCGCTCGCACTGACCGGCCAGCCCGCCAAGCGCGAGCCGTTCGCGCCGCTGCCCGGCGGTGTCGACTTCGTGCCCTACGGCGACGTCGAGGCACTGCGGGCCGCGGTCGGCCCGCAGACGGCCGCGGTGATCCTGGAGCCGATCCAGGGCGAGAACGGCGTGGTCATGCCCGGCGAGGGCTACCTGCTCGCGGCCCGGGAGATCACCGCCGCGCACGGCGCGCTGCTGATCCTGGACGAGATCCAGACCGGCATAGCCCGCACCGGCGCGTGGTTCGCGCACCAGCCGTTGGGCATCGAGCCGGACGTGGTCACGCTGGCCAAGGGCCTGGGCGGCGGGCTGCCGATCGGCGCGTGCGTGGCCTTCGGCGAGGCCGCCGAGCTGTTCCGGCCGGGCCAGCACGGCACCACGTTCGGCGGCAACCCGGTGTGCTGCGCCGCGGCGCTCGCGGTCCTGGAGACCATCGAGAACGAGGGCCTGTGCGCGCGCTCGGCGCGGCTGGGCGAGCAGCTTCGGGCGGGCATCGAAAAGATCGCCCATCCGCTGGTCGATCAGGTCAGCGGAGCGGGCCTGTTGATCGGTATCGTGCTCACCGCACCGGTGGCCCCTGCCGTACAAAAGGCGGCGCAGGACGCGGGTTTCCTCGTCAACGCCGCCGTGCCCACCCGGGTCAGGCTCGCCCCGCCGCTCGTCGTCGACGACGCGGACGTGGACGCGCTGCTCGGAGCCCTGCCCGCAATCCTGGATGCCGGCCTCGCCGCCGCACCCGCCGGAGGAACACCGTGACGAACATCCGACGACGACGAGTCGCAGGCTAGGCGAGGTCGTCCGATGAGCAGCGAGCAGAGCAGTGACGCGACCCCGGTCGAGGGTGGGTACGCGGTGCCCAGCACCCGGATCGCCCGTCACCGGCGGATCGTCGACATCCTGACCCGGCACCGGGTCCGGTCGCAGAACCAACTCGCCCGGCTGCTCGCCGAGGACGGCCTCGCGGTCACCCAGGCCACGCTCTCCCGGGACCTGGACGAGCTGGGCGCGGTCAAGATCCGCGACGGGGAGGGATCGCTCATCTACGCCGTACCGGCGGAGGGCGGCGACCGCACCCCCCGGGCGCCGCTCGAGGAGTCCGCGGTCGAGGGACGGCTCTCGCGCCTGGCCGGTGAACTGCTGGTGTCGGCGGAGGCCTCGGGCAACCTCGTGGTGGTGCGCACACCGCCCGGGGCGGCCCAGTTCCTGGCCTCGGCCATGGACCACGCCGAGTCCCGGCTGATCCTGGGCACCATCGCCGGCGACGACACCATCCTCATGGTCTCGCGGGACCCCGAGGGCGGCGCGGCCCTGGCCGCCCACCTCCTGGCACTCGCCGAGAACAAGTCCTAGGCCCGGGCCCGGGGAGGCCCCGGGGCCCGGACCACACACACTTCCGCATCCTGCTGGACAGTTCCGCACCCTGCTAGAGCGCTCGGCTCCGGCAACACCGCACCACATCTGCCGAACCACTCTTTTCAAGGAGAACGCTCGTGACCGAGCGCGTCGTACTCGCCTACTCCGGAGGTCTCGATACCTCCGTGTGTATCCAGTGGATCGCCGAGGAGACCGGCGCCGAGGTCATCGCGGTGGCCGTCGACGTCGGCCAGAACGGCGAGGACCTGGACATCATCCGCAAGCGGGCGCTGGCCTGCGGCGCGGTCGAGGCCGAGGTCGCGGACGCCCGCGACGAGTTCGCCGAGGGCTACTGCCTGCCCGCGATCCAGGCCAACGCCCTCTACATGGACCGCTACCCGCTGGTCTCCTCGCTCTCGCGCCCGGTGATCGTCAAGCACCTGGTCGCCGCCGCGAGGAAGCACGGCGCCACCACGGTCGCGCACGGCTGCACCGGCAAGGGCAACGACCAGGTCCGCTTCGAGGTCGGCATCGCCTCGCTCGCGCCCGAGCTGAAGTGCATCGCCCCGGTCCGCGACTACGCGATGACCCGGGACAAGGCGATCGCGTTCGCCGAGGCGAAGAACCTGCCGATCGCCACCACCAAGAAGTCGCCGTACTCGATCGACCAGAACGTCTTCGGGCGGGCCGTGGAGACCGGCTTCCTGGAGGACATCTGGAACGCGCCGATCGAGGACGTGTACGAGTACACCCAGAACCCGGCCGACCCGCGGGACGCGGACGAGGTCGTGATCACCTTCGAGCGCGGCGTGCCGGTCGCCATCGACGGCCGCGCGGTCACCGTGCTCCAAGCGATCGAGGAGCTGAACCGGCGGGCCGGCACCCAGGGCGTCGGCCGGATCGACATGGTCGAGGACCGGCTCGTGGGCATCAAGAGCCGCGAGGTCTACGAGGCCCCGGGCGCGATCGCGCTGATCACCGCGCACCAGGAGCTGGAGAACGTCACCGTCGAGCGCGAACTGGCCCGCTACAAGCGGACCGTCGAGCAGCGCTGGGCCGAGCTGGTCTACGACGGCCTGTGGTTCTCCCCGCTCAAGCGGGCCTTGGACGGCTTCATCGCCGAGGCCAACCGGCACGTATCCGGCGACATCCGGATGACCCTGCACGGCGGTCGGGCCGTGGTCACCGGTCGGCGCAGCGACCAGTCGCTCTACGACTTCAACCTGGCCACCTACGACACCGGCGACACGTTCGACCAGTCGCAGGCCAAGGGCTTCATCGAGCTGTTCGGTCTGTCCAGCAAGATCGCCGCACGACGGGACAACGATCAGTCGTGACCAACAACAATCCCGATCGGGTGAGCCTGTGGGGCGGCCGCTTCTCCGGCGGCCCCTCCGAGGCCCTCGCCCTGCTCTCCGCCAGCGTGCACTTCGACTGGCGGCTCGCGCCGTACGACATCGCCGGCTCCCGGGCGCACGCCCGGGTGCTGCACGCGGCCGGGCTGCTCACCGACGACGAGCTGATCCGCATGCTGGCCGGCCTGGACACGCTGGCCGAGAACGTCGAGTCCGGTGACCTGGTCGCCACCATCGCGGACGAGGACGTGCACACCGCGCTGGAGCGCGGCCTGCTCGAGATCCTCGGCCCCGACCTGGGCGGCAAGCTGCGCGCGGGCCGCTCGCGCAACGACCAGATCGCGACCCTGGGCCGGATGTACCTGCGTGACCACGCGCGGATCCTGGGTCGGCTGCTGGCCGACCTCCAGGAGGCGCTGGTCGAGCAGGCCGCCGCGCACCCGGACGTGGTCATGCCGGGCCGTACCCACCTCCAGCACGCCCAGCCGGTGCTGCTCGCGCACCATCTGCTCGCGCATGTGCAGGCGTTCGCCCGGGACGCGGACCGGCTGCGCGACTGGGACCGGCGCGCGGACGTGTCGGCGTACGGATCCGGCGCGCTGGCGGGCTCCTCGCTCGGGCTCAGCCCCGAGTCGGTGGCCCGCGACCTCGGGTTCTCCGCGTCGGCGGCGAACTCGATCGACGGCACCGCCTCGCGCGACTTCGCGGCCGAGTTCGCCTTCGTCACCGCGATGCTGGGGGTGAACCTGTCCCGGCTGGCCGAGGAGATCATCATCTGGAACACGAAGGAGTTCTCCTTCGTGACGCTGGACGACGCCTTCTCCACCGGGTCCTCGATCATGCCGCAGAAGAAGAACCCGGACATCGCCGAGCTCGCGCGCGGCAAGTCGGGTCGGTTGATCGGCAACCTGACCGGGTTGATGGCGACCCTGAAGGCGCTGCCGCTGGCCTACAACCGCGACCTCCAGGAGGACAAGGAGCCGGTCTTCGACTCGTGCGACACGCTCGAGGTGCTGCTCCCGGCGTTCACCGGCATGATCGCCACGCTCACCTTCCACCGCGAGCGGCTCGAGGAGTTGGCGCCGGCCGGATTCTCGCTGGCGACCGACATCGCCGAGTGGCTGGTCCGCGAGGGCACGCCGTTCCGGGTCGCGCACGAGGTGGCCGGGGCCTGCGTGAAGTACTGCGAGCCGCGCGGGCTTGAGCTGTGGGACCTGACGGATGATCAACTCGCGGAGATCTCGCCGGAGTTGACCCCGGACGTGCGCGCGGTGCTGACCGTGCAGGGTTCGGTGGCCTCGCGGGACGGCCGCGGCGGTACCGCTCCGGTCCGGGTCGCCGAGCAACTCGCGGACGTTCGGGCGGACTTGGCCGGCCAACGCAAGTGGGCCGGCACGTAACAACACCGCACGCCGCACGGATTCAGCTGAGACGATGGGCCCGCATCCCCCGGGGGGAGGATGCGGGCCTTCGGCGTGTCCGGGCGCCGCGCCGCGCCGGGTCCGGTTTCGGGTCGGTTGCGCGTGTGTGAGCGGAAGTCGAGGTTCCAGTCCCATATGTGAATTCGCCGTTACCAAAAGCGATTCACCGTGTTCGCTCCGTGCGTCTGGTACTAGGGTCGGCCGTGATCGAGGGGAGGGAACACATGCTCGATCACCTGCGCCGAATACGTTCCGAGGGTGAGAAGTCCGTCTCCATGCTCTCGGATCTGCCGATCGGCGGGCTGCTGCTCAGCGTGCCCAGGTCCGTGGGGTTCGGGCTGCGCTCGTACGTCCGCTCGTTGCGCGCCGAGCGCCGCCGCTATCCCGACATGCCGACCGTCTTTCCCACGCCGGGACTGGTCTCCGCGGCCTTCCTGGACGAGCTGGTGGTCGCGCTGCTGGCGAACGGGCGCCTGTCGCCGGATCCCGGGGACGCCTCGCGCATCCGCGAGGAGATCGCCGACGCCGTGCACAAGTTCCGCGCCGAGACCTATCTGGACGACCCGACCCTGTTCCATCCCGAGCCGCCGGAGCTGGTCGATCCGGTGGTGCGGGGCAGGCTCTACGGCACCATCGGGTACGAACAACTGGCCTTCGACAGCGAGTACGTGCCCTGGGCCGGCGTTCCGGGCGCCACCCGCTGGCAGGCGGCCGGTGCGAATCAGCGGGTGTGGGCGTACGTGCTGCGCCACCCGGGCAAGCCGCGGCCGTGGCTGGTGAACCTGCACGGTTTCGGCATGGGGCGCCCGGGCGACCTGGCCGCGTTCCGCTCCCAGCGGCTGCACCGCGAACTGGGCGTCAACGTGATCCACCCGGTGTTGCCGATGCACGGGCCGCGCAAGAGCGCGCGCGCCCAGGACACGCCGTTCATCTCGTTCGACTACCTCGGCAACGTGCACGGTCTGGGACAGGCCGTGTGGGACGTGCGCCGCTGCCTGGACTGGATCCGCCGGCAGGGGGACACCCCGATCGCGGTGCACGGGCTCTCGCTGGGCGCGTACGTGGCCGCCCTGCTCGCGGGTCTGGAGGACCTGGACTGCGTCATCGTCGGCGTCCCCTCGGTCGACATGGCGTGGGTGATGTCGCACCACGCACCCGAGGACATCAAGCGCGAGGTGCGCGCGGCGGGCCTGCTCGGCGACGAGGCCGAGATGGTGCACCGCGTGGTCTCGCCGCTGGCGGTGACGCCCCGGGTGCCGTTGGACCGCCGCTTCGTCTATGCCGGCCTGGCCGATCGCATGGCCACGCCGCAGCAGGCGTATCGGCTCTGGAAGCACTGGGAGGAACCATCCGTCTGCTGGTACCGCGGCTCGCACATCGGAGCCATGTGGAACCGGGAGGCGCGCCGCTTCATCGAGGATGCCCTGACCTCGTCGGGCATCGGGAGGAGGAACACCTGGTGAAGCTCTCCGGTCTGGATTCGGCTTTCCTGGCCCTGGAGTCGCGGGAGTGGCCGGCGCACGTGGTCTGCCTGACCATCGTCGACGCCTCCGACACCGGGGGTCGCGTCGATCGCGACGCCTTCAAGCGCACGCTGGCCGCACGGCTGCCCCGGTTGCCGCTGCTCGGTCGCAAACTGGTTCAGGGCCCGTGGGGGCTGGCCCGGCCGCACTGGGTCGAGGACCCCGACTTCGAGCTCGAGAACCATCTGCACCGGGCCACCCTCGAGGCCCCGGGCGGTCGGCGCGAACTCACCGCCATGGCCGAGGAGATCTACCGGCACCGGTTGCCCCGGGACCGGCCGCTGTGGGACTGGTGGATCGTCGACGGCCTGGAGAACGGGCGGGTCGCGCACCTGTGGAAGGTGCACCACGCGTGCATCGACGGCCGTTCCGGTGCCGCCATGCAGGAGATCTTCTTCGACGCGGACCCCAACGCCTCGGCCGAGGCCGAGGGCGTCCCGGCGTTCGCGCCGGGCGAGGTGGTCGAACCGCCGCAGGGATGGGAGGCGGTGCGCGAGAGCGCGCTCTCGCTGGCCGGGACGCCGGCCCGGGTGGGCCGGCAACTCGGGCGGCTGGGGCAGGGCGTCGTGCAGGCCGCGCTGACCGGGCGACTGGGACAGGCGCTGCCGCTGAATGTGCCGCGCACCCGCTACAACGATCCGATCGGCAATCGGCGTTCGTACGGCTTCTGCACCGTGTCGCTGTCCGACGTCAAGCTGGTCAAGAACGCGTTCGGGGTCAAGGTCAACGACGTGGTGCTCGCGATCGTGGCCGGCGCGCTGCGCGAACAGCTGGACGGCCTGGGGGAGTTGCCCGAGCGGGAGTTGGTCGCCACGGTGCCCGTGGACGCCACGCGAGGCGGTGAGCGCGCGGGCGGCAACATGATCAGCGGGATGCTCGTGGGATTGGCCACCGACGTCGCCGAGCCCGCCGAGCGGCTGTTGTGCATCCACGAGAACTCCAACGCGGCCAAGGCCGTACAGAGCGCGATGGGCGGCGAGTTGCTCACCGGGCTCGCCGAGGCGCCGCCGCCGGCCGTGCTCGGTCTGCTCGGCGGCCTCTACCGCGACGCGCGACTGGCGTCCGTACTGCCCGCGTTGTGCAACGTCACTGTGTCGAACGTGCCCGGTCCGCGCGTGCCCCTGTACGCCCACGGTCAGAAGGTGGAGGCATTCCATTCGATGGGCATCATCGCCGACGGCTTCGGATTGTTCATCGGTGGCATGAGCTACCACGACCAGATCGACATCGGCGTGCTGGCGGACAAGGAGGCGCTGCCGGATCCGTTCGCGTTGGCCGACAGCATCGTCGAGCAGCTCAACCTGCTGCTGAAGGCCGCCGACGAGGTCGCGCCGGCGCCGGTGGTGCACGATGTGCCCGCCGACCCGGAGCGGGAGCCGCAGCCGGAGTCGCGGCGGGAGCCGCGGCCGGAGTCGGTGTCGGCGGAGGCGGCCGAGGGGATCGAGATGGTGAGTGAGGCGGCCGAGGCGGGCTCGACGCCCCCGGCTCGCGCGATGCCCGTGCCGGGCGAAGTCGGGTCGGGGAAAGGGGAATCCGTGCCGGAGGTCGCGGCCGCGATCAAGGTGCCCGGGCCCAGGCGCGGTCAGCCGGCCCGCAAGTCCGGTGCGGGCGCGGGCAAGAGCGGCGGCAAGGGCGCGAGCATGAGCGCGGCGGCCAAGCCCGCCGGCAAGACCGCGGCGCGCCGCGAACCGGCGAAGTCGCGTACCGCCGGCGTCGAGGCGGGTCGCGCGTGAGCAGAACGGCACTGGTCACCGGCGCCAACTCGGGATTGGGACTGGCCACGGTGCTGGCGCTGGCCGAGGCGGGCGTACGCACGGTCGGCACGGTGCGCTCCGCGGCGAAGGCGCAGGCGGTCGCCGAGGCGGCGGCCGGGGCCGGGGTCGAGGTGCGCACCGTGCTCCTGGACATCACCGACGCGGCCGCCGGCAAGGACGTGATCGAGGACGTGCGCCCGGACATCCTGGTCAACAACGCGGGTGGCACCTCGTTCGCGCCGGTGCTCGACGTGTCGGAAGAGGACGCCCGGCACCAGATGGAGACCGCGCTGTTCGGCCCGATGCGGTTGGCCCGCATGGCCATCCCGCACATGCGCGAGCGCGGCTGGGGCCGGGTGGTGCAGGTCTCCTCGCTCGCCGGGCAGATCAGCTATCCGCTGCTGGGCTGGTACCAGGCCGGGAAACACGCGATGGAGGCGGTCTCCGACGCGCTGCGGGTGGAGGTGGCCGGCGCCGGGGTCGACGTCGTGGTGGTCTCGCCCGGCGGCTTCCGCAGCGGCGTCACCGACACGATGGCCGAGGCCGTCGAGCGGCACCGGGGCGGCCCGTTCGCGACCGCCTTCCGGCGCATGGACCTGGGCTTCTCGATCATGAAGCCGCTGTGGAGCGAGCCGGGGACGGTGGCCGCCACGATCGTCGAGGCCGCCACCACCACATCGCCCAGGTCGCGGTACGTGGTGGGCGCCGACGCGCACCTGACCCTGCTCGTGCACCGGGTCACCGAGCCGTTCTCGACGGTGCGGGCGATCAAGGAGGGAGTCGTGCGCCGGGTCACCGGCCTGTAGCGGGGCCGATCCCCGATCGCCCGAACGGGCGGACTTTCCCGAAGCGGTTGCCTGAACGGCGGATTGCGCGTAGGTGAGGGCCGGGTAGAAGTCCGGGAAAAGCCGTGTGGAACAGTGACGAATGCAGGGTCCAGGCGAGTGTTCGAGAAGGGGACAACCCTCCCCCTTCGCGGAGGCACTGTGACATGACGCTGCGGCACACACATCCGCACGGTGATCAGGGCGATCAGGGGAGCAATCCGATGGGGCAGAACGTAGGCATCGGCACGGCGGACGTATCCGACGCCGAGCAGATCCTCAAGCTTCAGTACCTCTGTTACCAGGGCGAAGCAGCCCTGTACAACGACTACGGCATCGAGCCGCTGACGCAGAGCCTGGAGAGTCTGCGCGCCGAGTTCGAGACGCACACCGTCCTGGTGGCGCGACTGGGCGATGAGGTCGTCGGTTCGGTGCGCGGCACCATCGAGGACGGCGTGGCCCGGATCGGCAAGCTGGTCGTGCACCCCCGGCTGCAGCGGCACATGCTCGGTACCCGGCTGCTGCGCGCGATCGAGGAGAAACTGGCCGACGCGGCCGAGTACGAGCTGTTCACCGGCCACCGCAGCGAGAACAACCTGCGGCTGTACGAGCGGCTGGGGTACGTCTCCGGCCGGGTCGAGAAGATCAGCCCCCGGCTGAGCCTGGTCTACCTGCGCAAGACGGCCGTCCTCGCGGCCTGAGCAAACCCTCGCGACACCCGGAAGCCCCGGTGACCATGGAATCCATGGCCACCGGGGCTTCGTCGGCTTCGGTCGCAGGTGCCCCGGTGGGATGACATTTCCATTGCGGGGTGTGTGTCTGCTTTAATCGGATCATGTTCACGACGGCTCACACATCCGGCACCGCGGCTACCGCCACGGGTTGTCGTCGCATGTGCCGTTCGTGTCAGATCTGTCGAATGTGTGGCTGTTGAGGATTTGAGGGCCTGATCCCTCTCCCGGGCCGAGCGCTCCGCGCCCCCGGTGTCGTCCCCGCCACGCCCCCTGTGTGACGAAATCGCGCGGCCCTTCGCCGGGCCCGATTCGGCACGCGCATCCACTTGAGGACTTACGGTGATCCGTACCACTGCCCTGAGCAAGGTCTATCGCAGCCGAGAACGGCAGGTGACCGCGCTCGACAACGTCGACCTGCACGTGCGTGAAGGCGAGATCTTCGGCGTGCTCGGTCGCAGCGGCGCCGGCAAGAGCACCCTGATCCGCTGCCTGAACCTGCTGGAGCGCCCCACGTCGGGCACCGTCGAGGTGGGCGGGCGTGACCTGACCGCGTTGTCCGCGAGCGCGCTGCGCGCCGAGCGGCGCGGGATCGGGATGATCTTCCAGCACTTCAACCTGCTCTCCAGCCGCACCGTCGCCGGAAACGTCGCGGTCCCGCTGGAGATCGCCGGCATCCCGCGCCGGGACCGGGCCCGGCGGGTGGCCGAACTGCTGGACCTGGTCGGCCTGTCCGAGCACGCCAAGGCGTACCCCGCGCAACTGTCCGGTGGGCAGAAGCAGCGGGTGGGCATCGCCCGCGCGCTCGCCGCCGATCCGCGGGTACTGCTGTCCGACGAGGCCACCTCGGCGCTCGACCCGGAGACCACCCGCTCGATCCTGGCGCTGCTGCGCGACCTGCGCGACCGGCTCGGCCTGACCATCCTGCTGATCACGCACGAGATGGACGTGGTCAAGAACATCTGCGACTCGGCGGCCCTGATGGAGGGCGGCCGGATCATCGAGTCCGGGACGGTGGGCGAACTGCTCGGCCGGTCCGACTCGCGGCTGGCCCGGGAGATGTTCCCGCTGGGCACGCCGGGGGTGCTCGAGGGCCGCACCGTGGTGGACATCACCTTCCGCGGCGAGGAGACGGCGCAGCCGTTCATCTCCACCCTCGCGCGCACCTACAACGTGGACGTCAACGTGCTGGGCGCGGCCGTGGAGAGCGTCGGCGGACGGCAGATCGGCCGGATGCGGATCTCGCTGGACGGCACGTTCGAGCACAACGTGGTGCCCATCGGCTACCTGCGCGAGCAGGGCCTGCAGGTCGACGTGGTCGACGAGGGCCCGAGCACCCCCATCGAGTCGGACGCCGACGTCGCCGCCGCGGACGGCGTGGCGCTCGCGGGCAAGGAGATCTGAAGATGACCTGGTCCGAGATGCGGCCACTGCTGGAGACCGCGACCCAGGAGACGCTGTACATGGTCGGCGTCGCGACGTTGATCACCGTGCTGATCGGGTTGCCGATCGGGCTCCTGCTCGTGCTCACCGACCGGGGCGGCCCGCTCGCGTTCGCGCCGGCGAACAAGCTGCTCGGGCTGGTGGTCAACGTGGGCCGCTCGGTCCCGTTCCTGATCCTGCTGGTCGCGCTGATCCCGTTCACCCGATGGGTGACCGGGACCACGATCGGCACCGACGCCGCGATCGTGCCGCTGACCGTGGGCGCCATCCCGTTCTTCGCGCGCCTGGTGGAGACCGCGGTGCGCGAAGTGGACCGGGGGCTGATCGAGGCCGCGCAGTCGATGGGCGCGAGCACGATCACCATCGTGCGCAAGGTGCTCGTGCGCGAGGCGGTGCCCTCGATCATCTCCGCGATCACCGTGACCATCGTCGCGATCGTCGGCTACTCCGCGATGGCGGGCGTGGTCGGCGGCGGCGGACTCGGCGACCTGGCCATCCGCTACGGCTACCAGCGGTTCGAGACGAACCTGATGCTCGTGACCATCGCGGTGCTCGTCGTGCTGGTGCAACTCGTGCAATTCCTCGGCGATCTGCTCTCCCGCAGGCTCGCCCACCGATAAGGCGTCCGTCCCCGGACCTGTTCCAGGACGCGAGGCGACCCACGCCCGCGTACTCCGTACCACCAGGAAAGGCACTCTTCGTGCGTATCAACAAGTTCGTCGCGCTCACCGCCGTCGCCGCCCTCGGACTCGGTCTCGCCGCCTGCGGCAGTGACGACAAGAAGGGCTCGTCCGCGTCCGACCCGCTCAAGGTCGCCGCCTCCTCCGTCCCGCACGCGCAGATCCTGAAGTACATCAAGGACAACCTCGCCGGGAAGGAGGGCCTGAAGCTGGACGTCAAGGAGTTCGCCGACTACACCCAGCAGAACCCGGCCCTGGACGAGGGCAACGTCGACGCCAACTTCTTCCAGCACAAGCCCTACCTGGAGGAGTTCAACAAGGAGAAGAAGACCAGCCTGGTCCCGGTCGTGCCGGTGCACCTGGAACCGCTGGCGCTCTACTCCAAGAAGGTCAAGTCGCTCGCAGAGCTCAAGGAGGGCGCGACCGTCGCGTTCCCGAACGACGCCACCAACGGCGGTCGCGCGCTCAAGCTGCTCGCCGACAACGGCGTGATCAAGCTCAAGGACGGCGCGGGCACCACGGCGACCGAGAAGGACGTCGTGGACAACCCGAAGAAGCTCAAGTTCAAGGCGATCGAGGCGGCCCAGCTGCCCCGCGCGCTGGACGACGTGGACGGCGCGGTGATCAACGGCAACTACGCGCTGGACGCCAAGCTGACGCCGGGCAAGGACGGCATCGCGGTGGAGAAGGCGGAGAACAACCCGTACGCGAACGTCCTGGTGGTCAAGAAGGGCAAGGAGAACGACCCGCGCGTGCAGAAGCTGGCCAAGCTGCTGAACTCGCCCGAGGTGAAGAAGTACATCACCGACGAGTACAAGGGCAACGTGCTCCCCGCGTTCTGATCCGCGCACCGCGCGAACACCACGGCCCCCGTCGCAAGGCGGGGGCCGTGGCGCGTCCGAGGGCGTATGAGAGGCTGTCGACGACAGCAGGGAAGGAATCCGGCGTATCGCGCGGAGCACCTTCGGGCCCGGTGTCGAGGTGTGTTCGCGTTCTCCACGAGGGTTCGGGCACTCCTCGACACCGGAACATCCGATGGAGGCGGCGCGGTGCGGCAACCCGGAGCGGTCCCGCCACTGTGAACGCGCGCCGTCCGGCGGGCGTGAGCCAGAGACTTGCCGCTGTCCGGGGCCCGGGTCACGGGTCCCGCCACCGACCAGGGCGTGGACACCCGAGGGAGGCCGACGGCGCATGCCTGCGTGCTTTGTGACAACCTGCGGCATATCGAGCGGTTCGGGGCGGCGCGGATGAGCGCCGCCTACCCCTTCTCCGCGATCGTCGGCCTGGCCGACCTGCGGCTGGCGCTCGTCCTCAACGCGGTCTCGCCCGCCGTCGGCGGAGTGCTCGTACGCGGCGAGAAGGGCACCGCCAAGTCGACCATGGTCCGCGCGCTCGCCGGTCAGTTGCCCGAGGTCGCGGTGGTGCCCGGGTGTCGCTTCTCGTGTGATCCGGCCTCCCCGGACGGGCAGTGCCCGGACGGTCCGCACGACCCGGCGATCGCCGGGACCGCACGCGCCGCGCGGCTGGTCGAACTGCCGGTCGGCGCCAGCGAGGACCGGCTGGCCGGCTCGTTGGACATCGAACGTGCCCTGACCGAGGGCGTCAAGGCGTACGAGCCCGGCCTGCTGGCCGCCGCGCACCGGGGCGTGCTCTACGTCGACGAGGTCAACCTGCTGCACGACCACTTGGTGGACCTGCTCCTGGACGCGGCCGCGATGGGCACCTCGCACGTCGAGCGCGAAGGGGTGTCCGTGCGGCACGCCGCGCGGTTCCTGCTCGTGGGCACGATGAACCCGGAAGAGGGCGAGCTGCGCCCGCAGTTGCTGGACCGCTTCGGGCTCACCGTCGAGGTCGCCGCCAGCCGGGAACCGCGCGAGCGGGCCGAGGTGGTGCGCCGGCGGTTGGCGTACGAGGCCGACCCCGACGCGTTCGCGGCCCGCTGGGCGCATGAGGACGCCGACCTTGCCGAGCGCATCCTGCGCGCCCGGACGCTGCTGGCCGACGTGCTGCTGCCGGACGCCGAGTTGGAGCGGATAGCGCGCGTGTGCGCGTCGTTCGAGGTGGACGGGATGCGCGCGGACCTGGTCACGGCGCGCACCTCGATCGCGCTGGCCGCGTGGCACGGCCGCACCGAGGTCACCGCCGAGGACGTGCGGCAGGCCGCGCTGCTCGCGCTGCCGCACCGACGGCGGCGCAACCCGTTCGACGCGCCGGGGCTGGACGAGGAGCACCTCGACGAGGCGCTGCGCGACCCGGAACCCGAACCGGAGCCCGAACCCGAACCCGAGCCGGAGGGGGACGGGCCGGACGGCGGTGGGTCGCCGCCGCCGGACGCGGACGGCTCGGACGGGTCGGACGGGCCGGACGGGTCGGGGAACGCGGCCCGGGCGCCCGAGCGGACCGAGGCGGCGCCCACCTCGGCGCCCGGTACCGAGGACGCGCCCGTCGAGGGGGCGCCCACCGCCTCGGGCGGCGGGCGGGAACAGGCCGCCGTGGCGGCGGCCGAGCCGTACCGCACCCGGCTGTTCGCGGTGCCCGGTGTGGGGCAGGGCGCGGCCGGGCGGCGCTCGCGCGCACGGACCGCGAGCGGGCGCACCACCGGCTCGCAGGTCGCGGCCGGCCGGGTGGCCCGGCTGCACGTCGCGGCCACGGTGCGCGCGGCGGCGCTGCACCAGAAGGCGCGTGGGCGTACCGGCGCGGGGCTGCTGTTGCGGCGCGCGGATCTGCGCGAGGCGGTCCGCGAGGGCCGCGAGGGCAACCTGGTGCTGTTCGTGGTCGACGCGTCCGGGTCGATGGCGGCGCGCAAGCGCATGCGTGCGGTCAAGGGCGCGGTGTTGTCCCTGCTCCTGGACGCCTACCAGCGACGGGACAAGGTCGGCCTGGTCACCTTCCGGGGCGCGGACGCCTCGCTGGTGCTGCCGCCGACCTCCTCGGTCGAGATCGGCGCGGCCCGACTGGCCGCGCTGCCGACCGGCGGACGCACCCCGGTGGGCGCCGGACTGCTGCGCGCGCACGAGACGTTGCGGGTGGAGCGGCTGCGCGATCCGCTGCGCCGGCCGCTGGTGGTCGTGGTCACCGACGGTCGGGCGACGGGCGGCCGGGACGCGCTGGGCGAGAGCCGGCGCGCGGCGCGGTTGTTGGCGGCGACGGGGGCCGCCTCGTTGGTGGTGGACTGCGAGAGCGGTCCGGTGCGGCTGGGACTGGCGGCGCGGCTGGCCGGCGACCTGGGCGGGCCGGTGGTGACACTGGACGAACTGGCGGCCGACGGCCTGGCGGGGCTGGTCCGGGACGTGCGTTCGGTGGCTTGATCCGGTCGGTGACCGGGCCCGCGCCGGCCGGTCGGGGTTCGCCCCCGGCGGGCGGCCGGGCGACTGTAGGAGACCTGCCTCGACGTTTTTATGGACACAGGGAGATCACCATGCCGCAAGGCGTTCCCACGCATGTTCCCGCCGACGGGCTGACCACGCGTCAGCGTCGGAACCGGGCGTTGGTCGTCGTGCACACCGGGCCCGGCAAGGGCAAGTCCACCGCCGCGTTCGGACTGGCCCTGCGCGGCTGGAACCAGGGCTGGCCGATCGGGGTGTTCCAGTTCGTGAAGTCGGCGAAGTGGAAGGTCGGCGAGGAGACCGTGCTGCGCACCCTCGGGCGGGTGCACACCGAGACCGGCGAGGGTGGCCCGGTCACCTGGCACAAGATGGGCGAGGGCTGGTCCTGGATCCAGCGCGAGGGCACCCAGGAGGACCACGCCGAGGCGGCCCGGCAGGGCTGGGAGCAGATCAAGCGCGACCTGGCCGCCGAGACCTATCGGGTGTACGTGCTCGACGAGTTCACCTACCCGATGAAGTGGGGCTGGGTGGACGTGGACGAGGTGGTCGCGGTGCTGCGCGACCGGCCCGGCAGCCAGCACGTGGTGATCACCGGCCGCGACGCCGACCCGCGGCTGATCGAGGCGGCCGACCTGGTCACCGAGATGACCAAGATCAAGCACCCGATGGACGCGGGACAAAAGGGCCAGCGAGGCATCGAGTGGTGAGTGGTCCGGCGCTGCCGCGCGTGGTGATCGCCGCACCCGCCTCCGGGCACGGCAAGACCACCGTCGCCACCGGGCTGATCGCGGCGTTCACCCGGCGCGGCGACACGGTCTCACCGCACAAGGTGGGGCCGGACTACATCGACCCCGGCTATCACGCGCTCGCGGCCGGCCGGCCCGGGCGCAACCTCGACCCGTTCCTGGTCGGCGAGGAACGGATCGCGCCACTGTTCGCGCACGGCGCGCGCGGCGCCGATCTGGCGGTCGTCGAGGGCGTGATGGGCATGTTCGACGGCGCGGCCGGACGCGGCGGGTACGCCTCCACCGCGCACGTCGCGCGCCTGCTCGCGGCACCGGTGATCCTGGTCGTGGACGCGCGGGCGCAGAGCCGCTCGGTGGCCGCGCTCGTGCGCGGGTTCGACGCGTTCGACCCGGACGTGGGCGTGGCCGGGGTGATCCTGAACCGGGTCGGCTCGGATCGGCACGAGAGCATGCTGCGCGAGGCGCTGGACGAGATCGGTATGCCGGTCCTGGGCGTGCTGCGCCGACACGACGCGATCGCCAAGCCCGCCCGGCATCTGGGCCTGGTCCCGGTCGCCGAGCGGCACACGGACGCCGTGCGCACGGTGGACGCGCTCGGCGAACTGATCGCGCGCAGCGTGGACCTGGCCGAGGTGCGGCGGATCGCGGCGAGCGCGGGAGCGCTGCCCGACGCGCCGTGGGACCCGGTGCGCGAGGTGGGCGGCGCGATCTCCGGGCGACCCACGGTCGCCGTCGCGGGCGGCTCGGCGTTCACCTTCGCGTACGCCGAGACCGCCGAACTGCTCGACGCGGCCGGGGCGGACGTGGTCACCGTCGACCCGCTGCGGGACGAGCGGTTGCCGACGGGCACGGCGGGACTGGTGGTGGGCGGCGGCTTTCCCGAGGTGTACGCGGCGGAGCTGGCCGCCAACACGACGCTGCGCGCGGACGTGGTGGCGCTGGCCGCGCGCGGCGGTCCGATCGCGGCCGAGTGCGCGGGGCTGCTGTACCTGGCCCGGACCCTGGACGGTGCGCCGATGTGCGGCGTGCTGGACGCGGACGCGCGGATGACCGAACGGCTGACCCTGGGCTATCGGGAGGCGACGGCCACGCACGACTCGGTGCTCGCCGAGACCGGTCGAGTGGTCCGGGGACACGAGTTCCACCGCACGACGCTCACCCCTCGGGCCGGGCGCCGAGCGGCGTGGAGCCTGGGCGACTCCGGTTTGGAGGGGCACATCGCCGGCTCGGTGCACGCGTCGTACCTGCACGCGCACTGGGCCGGCGCGCCCGATCTGGCCCGGCGGTTCGCGCACTCGTGCGCGCTCGCGGTCGAACCGGCGGGCGCGGGGGCGGTGGATGCGCGAGAGCGGGTCCCGGGGGGTGCGGGTGGGTCGCCGGTCACCGACCGGAGGGAAGGGACCACGCCCGGGCGGTGATCGGCGCAACCCGCGACGGCGGGACCGACGTCGTGTCGGGTGTACGGGCACCCCGTCGGGGATGTCACCGCATGACCACGCGCGGGACCCCCGGGGTTCGGCACGGCGAGGGGATGGCCATGGCTGATCGGGTGACCGTGATCGGGTACGACGGCGGACCGCTGTCGGCACCGGCGGTGGAGGCGATTCGGACGGCGACCCTGGTGGCCGGTCCGGAACGGCTGTTGGCCGCCGTCACGGTGCCCGAGGGCGCGGAGCGGGTGGTGCTGGGCAACGTGCACGTGGCCGCGCAGCGGATCGGCGCGCATCGCGGCATCGCGGTCGTGCTGGCCGTCGGCGACCCGGGGTTCTTCGGCATCGTGCGGCTGCTGCGCCGGCCCGAGTACGGCCTGGAGTTGGAGATCGTGCCCGCCGTCTCCTCGGTCGCGCGGGCCTTCGCCCGGGCCGCGATGCCCTGGGACGACGCGCGGGTGGTCAGCGCCCTGGGCCGGGACGTGCGGCGCGCGGCGAACGTGTGCCGGGCGTTCGGGAAGGTCGCGGTGCTCACCGGTCCCGGCGCGGGTCCGGCCGAACTCGCCGCGCTGCTTCCGGATGTGCCGCGCACGTTCGTGGTGTGCGAGCGCCTGGGCACCGAGCGGGAGGAGATCTCGATGGTCTCCGCCGAGCACGCGATGGAGCACGAGTGGTCCGACGTGGACGTGGTGATCGTGATCGGGCCGGCTCCGCGCGCGGGTGCGGCGGCGGGCTGGTTGGCCGGTGAACGCCCGGGCTTTCCCGGCCCGGCGCGCGGGTGGGCGGTGGCGGAGGACGCGTACGCGCATCGGACCGGCGCGATCACCCGTGCCGAGGTGCGCGCGTTGGCGGTGGCCCGAATCGGCCCCAGGCTCGGTGATCTGGTGTGGGACATCGGGGCGGGCAGTGGTTCGGTGGCCGTCGAGTGCGCGCGGCACGGCGCGGCGGTGGTCGCGGTAGAGCAGGAGGCGTTCGGGTGCGATCTGATCGCCGAGAACGCGAACCGATTCGGGGTCGAGATACAGGTGGTGCACGGTAAGGCGCCCGAGGCGTTGTCTCGATTGCTGCTGCCGGACGTGGTGTTCGTGGGCGGCGGCGGACCCTCGACGGTGGCCGCGTGCGCGGCGCGGCGGCCGGAGCGGATCGTCGCGGCGATGTCCGAGGTGGATCGGGTGGCGGAGGCGCGCGCGGTACTGGAGCGGGCGGGCTACACGGTGGAGGGGTGCCTGCTGCAGGCCTCGCGGTTGTCGCCGGTGAACGGTGGCGCGCAGCGGCTGGAACCGGCACATCCGGTGTTCGTGGTGTGGGGGGATCGTTCTTGACGAGGGATGGGGTGTGGGGCGGGCGGGCGACCGTTTCGCGGGCGGGTGTCGCGGCGGTGGGTGCTTCGGCGGAGATCGGTGCGGCGGTGGGTACTCCGATGGAAGGTGCTTGGGCGGAGGGGGCTTCTGCGAAGGGTTCTTCGGTGCGAGGTGCTTCGGCGGTGGGTGTTCCCGCGGAAGACGCTTTGGCGGAGGGCGCTTCGGTGGCGCCTGCTTCGGTGGGTCGGGTTTCGGCCATGGAGGGTGGCGCGGGGTCGGGCGGGTGGGATCTGGTGGTCGGGGTCGGGGCGGCGCGCGGGGTGGGCGCGGAGGAGGTGCGCGCGAGCGTGTGCGCCGTGCTCGCGCGGGCCGGTCTGGAGCGTTCGGCGGTGCTGGCGCTGGTGACCGTGGCGGCCCGGGCGAACGAGCCGGGGCTGGTCGCCGGGGCGGAACTGCTGGGGCTGCCGCTGTTCGCCCGCGCGGCGCGGGAACTGGCCGAGGTTCCGGTGCCGCATCCGAGCGAGCGGGTCCGGGCGGCGGTCGGGACACCGGGCGTGGCCGAGGCCGCCGCGTGTCTGGGGCCGGTATCGGGTGCGCCGGTGGGTGAGTTGCTGGTGGCCAAGACGCGCGGTGTGGGGGAGCGGCCGCGCTGTACGGTGGCGGTCGCCCGGCACGGTCGCGCGGTGGACGCGGTGGACGCGGTGGACGCGGTGGCCGAGGGGCGTGCCGACGCGGGTTCGGGACCGGCGGGTGGGTCGGTCGACACGCGGGTGGGGCAACAAACGTCATGATCGATGCGGAAATGGTCGGACTCGGCAGCGGGGCGGTCGAGTTCGCCCGGCGAAACGGTCGGGAAGTGCCGGCTCACGGTCAACGCCGGGACCCCGGCCGTCGGACCGGGCACCATCACCACCATCATGGACACGAACGACACGGGCGGGGCAGGGGCACCGGGCAGGGGTACGGGAACCACGGACATGGGCAATGACGCGATGACGGAACTCGACGGTCCCACTCCCGACGAACGGGACGGCACACCGGGCGCGCGCGTCGAACCGGACGTGGATCTGCGCCATCACGGCGACGCCGAGATCGGACCGGGCCTGGTCGACCTCGCGGTCAACGTGCGCCTCGCGGCCCCGCCGCCGTGGCTGGTGCACCGGCTCACCGCGAGCCTGTCCGACCTGGCCGCCTATCCCGACACCGGTCGGGCCCGGGCCGCGATC
This sequence comes from Embleya sp. NPDC025285, assembly GCF_055558835.1. Taxonomy (NCBI): domain Bacteria; kingdom Bacillati; phylum Actinomycetota; class Actinomycetes; order Kitasatosporales; family Streptomycetaceae; genus Embleya; species Embleya sp. NPDC025285. The sequence continues at coordinate 43,039 of NZ_JBVHLU010000042.1, read as the reverse complement.
GCCGCGCGGCACCGGCGGCCGAGCGCCGAGGTGTTGCCCACGGCGGGCGCCGCCGAGGCGTTCGTACTGCTCGCCCGGGCGCTGACCCCGCGTCACGCGGTGGTCGTGCACCCGCAGTTCACCGAGCCCGAGGCCGCGCTGCGGGCCGCCGGACACACCGTGCACCGGGTGCTGCTCGACGCGGAGAGCGGCTTCGTGCTGGACCCGGCCCGGATCCCCGACGAGGCCGATCTGGTGGTTCTGGGCAACCCCACCAACCCCACTTCGGTGCTGCACCCGGCGGCGACCATCGCCGCGCTGGCACGTCCCGGCCGGATCCTGGTGGTCGACGAGGCGTTCGCCGACACCATTCCCGGCGAACTCGAAAGTGTGGCGCACCGACGCGACCTGCCCGGGCTCGTGGTTGTGCGAAGTCTCACGAAAACCTGGGCGTTGGCCGGACTTCGGATCGGTTACGTCCTGGCTTCCCCGGATCTGGTGCGCATCCTCACGGACGCTCAGCCGTTGTGGTCGGTGTCGACACCGGCGTTGATCGCCGCCGAGGCGTGCTGCACGCCGGAGGCGCTCGCGCAGGCGGAGGCGTTGGCCGTTACGCTCGCGGCTGACCGTTCGTACCTCGTGGAGAGGCTGCGCACGCTTTCGGGGATGCGGCTACCGGTCGTTCCCCGGTCCTCGTTCGTGCTCGCGCGGATCGAGGGGGGCCCAGAGATCCGCGAGCAGCTGAGGGAGCGAGGCTACGCGGTTCGGCGGGCCGACACCTTTCCGGGCCTGGGTCCGGACTGGCTTCGGATCGCGGTGCGGGATCGTGCCACGACGCTGGCCTTCGCGGCTGCCCTGGAAGGAGTAGTTAGATGAGCGAAGCCGACGAGCGCCGACCTGCCGGGGAGGGCGTAGGCCCTGGCCCCGCCAGGCACGCCGCCGGCACCGGCCCGGTGGGGGAACCGGCCGGTCCGTATCCGTACGACGATCTGGACGACGAGGACTCGCTGTTGATGCCGGGGCCGCAGGCCGGCTGGGCCGATCCGAACGCTGCGGTCACGGGCGCGCCGGGGATGTCCCTGGCCGACCGGATGGCCGCGGCCGGCGACGACGCCTCGGGACAGGTTCCGGTGCCTCCGGTCGAGCAGGCGTACGACGCCGTGCCCGGCCCGCAGTCCGGCATGTTCGCCGCGATGATCATCGACGAGCCGGAATTGCCGGTGACCCAGGTCGCGCCGATGACGGCCGGTCAGATCCCGTATCCGCCCGGTCCCATGACACCGCATCAGGAAGTCCCGCAGCCGGTCCAGGGATTCGGCCCCGGGGAGTACGGCGCGCCGCAGGGCGTGGCCGAGCCCTACCCGGCGCCGGCCCAGGGTGGTCCGGTGCAGGGCGGTCCCGTGCAGGGCGGTCCCGTGCAGGGAGCGCCGATCCAGGGCGTGCCCGCGCAGGGCGGCCCGGTGCAGGGCGGCCCGGTGCAGGGCGGGCCGGTCCAGGGTGCGGCCGTACCGGAGGTGCAGGTACCCGGTGTGCCCGCCCCGCTGCCTGCGCAGGCGCCGCCCGTCGTACCGCCGCCCGCCGCACCGCAGTTCGTTGCGCCGCAGTTCGTGCCGCCGGCCGCCGCGCAGGCGGTCGCCGGGTACGGCTCGGACGTACCGCCGGCGCCGGATCGCGCGCCGGTCGAGGCCGGGGCCGAAGCGACCCCGAATGTGACGCCGGGTGCGACGCCGAGCCCGGTGCCGAACCCGGCCGGTGGTCCGGTGCCCGGTGCGTTCGCCGAGCAGCCCGGGACCGGTGGTGGGCGGTTGCGGCAGCGCGTGCGTGCGGCGCAGAGCGCGGACCAGCCGCAGCCGGTCCAGCAGGCGCCGCTCCAACAGGTCCAGCAGACGCAGGAATCTCGGCAGGTCCAGGAGCCGGTGGCACCGCAGCAGCCGGCGCAGCCGGTCGGCGGCAATCCGGCGGACACCCCGCCGTTCCCGGTAGCCGCCGCCGTGCCGCAGCGCACCACGCTGCCGCCGCGACGCCAGCGTCGGGTGGGGCGCGGCCCGGTGCCGCAGCAGACCGGCCCGCACAGTGGCGCGCATCCCGTGGGCGACGCGGTGAACACCGGCATCCCCGCACAGGCGACGCCGGCGCAGGCGCTGCCGGTGGTACCGCCGCAGGCCACCGCGCCGCAGCCGCCCGCGCCGGCGCCCGTCGAACCGCCGCCGGTCGCGCCGATCGCCGAGCGGCCCGCGCCGCCGGCCGCGCCCGCGCAGGGGGTTACCGCGCCTGCCATACCGCAACCGTTGCCGGGTGTGCCGCCGCAGCCCGCGCATCCCAGGTTCGTCCAGGCCGCGCCGGACGCGGTCGTCACCGCCTTGTCCGGACAGACCGCTCCGCAGCCCGCCGCGCCCACGCCCGCCGCGCCCACGCCTGTCGCCGGGCCGATCGGCGGCGCGGAGGCGGCCGGTTCGGTGCCGCCGGGTGTGGCGGACGCGCCACCGCAGGCGGTCGAGCCCGCGAGTGCGCCGGAGTCCGCACCGCAGGTCCCGTCGGCGCCGGAGCAGGCCGTGGCCGAGGCCGGGCCGTCCGTTGTTGCCGCACAGCAGGAGAACGCCGCGCAGGAGAACGCCGAACCGCCGGTGGCGGCCGAGCCGGTGCCGCCGGTCGCGCCCGTCACGCCCGTCGTGCCGGAAGGCAGCGGGGGTCGGCGACGCAAGCCCGAGACCGGGTCGGCCTCGGCCGAGTCCGGTGAGCACGGGGCGACTCCCGTTGTCGAAGGGCCGATCGGTCCGGTCCCACCGCCAGAGCCGGTCATCGCGCAGGTCGCGGAGGAGACCGCGGCGGCATCGCCGACTGCCGAGCCGGTCGAACCCGTCGCCGAGCCGGTCGAGTCGCCGGCGGCGAACGAGGGTTCGTCGGCGACCGAGGCGCCGGCGGAGGCCGCTCCGGTCGCGACGGCCGTGCCGGCGACGCCGGTTGCGGTGGAGGCGCCGTCCGAGGGTTCGGTCGCGGCGCCGACCGAGCCGACCACCCCGGTCGAGACCGGCACGGCGGGCGTACAGCCGGCCGGGTCGCAGGTCGAGGCCGGTGGCGTCGACGTGGTCGCGCCGGAGGCCGGCGCGTCCGAGGCGCCCGGCCCGAGCCCGGCGGCGACGGTGGTCGGGGAGCCGGATGTCGAGTCGGCACCGGCCGAGCCGGTCGCGGCCACGGCCACCGGGGAAGCGTCGGCACCGGTCGCGCAGGCCGATTCGGTCACGCCGACGGCGCCGACCGAGCCGACCGGACCGTCCGTACAGCCGGCGCCGACCGCACCGGCGGTGTCGACCGGGCCGACCGCGCCCGTCGAGCCGGCCACGTCGGTGGCACAGGCCGTGCCGGTCGCGCCGACCGCGCCGACTGTCGCTGCCTGGACCGAGCAGGCCGCGTCCGTCGAACCCACCGGGGCCGAGGCGGCTTCGGCCGAGTCGTCCGCGCAGGATCGGGGCGCCGAGCAGTCGGGCGAGGCACCGCCCGTCGCCGAGGCTGTTCCGGTCGCCGCGCCGGCGGAGCAACCGGCGGCCGGTGGCGCCGTCGAAGCGGTCGCCGAGGCCGCGCCGGTCGCGGTCGCCACGGGCGAGGCATCCGCCGAGGCGACTCCGGTCGCTCCCGCGGACGACGCGTCGGCCGACTCGACCCCGGCCGCACTCCCGAACGAGGCGCCGGTCGTCGGCGAGCCGGCCGGGCCCACACCCGCCGGACCGACCACGCCGTCCAGCGCGGCGGAGCAGGTCGCGGAGGAGATCCCCGCTCCGCAGGCCGCCGGCGAGCAGCAGGCGCCCGCGACGGCCCCCGAGCCCGTCGCGGGAACGACGCCGACCGAGGCCGCGCCGGCCGCCGGTCCGCTCACGGCCGGGCCGGCCGGATCGGCCGTCGCCGACCCGGCAGTTCCACGTATGTCCGACGAAGGCACCGCCATGCAAGGCCCCGAGCCGACGCCCACCGCCGAGCCGGATCGGCAGCCGCAGCCCGCGGCCGTTGCCGGAACCGGCGAGATCCCCAGGATTCCGCCGCCCCCGGCCGATCCGGTCGGCGCCCTGCCGATCGCACCGGCTCAGGGCGGAGCGGCTCAGGCCGGCCCGGCTCAGGGCGGCCCGGCTCAGGGCGGCCCGGCCGAGGAGGTCGCGGCGGAGGCAGCGGTTCCGATCGGGTCCACGTCGAACGAGCCCGCCGGCGAGGCGCCTGCGGGTGACGCGCCGGCGACCGGCGACGATGCCGCGGCGACCGACGGTGACGCGGCGCGCGAGCCCGCCTCGGCGACCGCAGTCACCGTGCTGCTGCCCGCCGCCGAACGGCCGGTCGTAGCCGAACCGGCAGCGGCGGCGGACGGTTCCGCGCCGGCACCGGCCGAGGAGCCGACGCCGGAGGCGGTCGCGGCCGAGTCGGCGACGCCCGACGCGAGCGCGCCGGTCCAGGAGCCGGCCGAGGGGTCGGCCGAGCCCGAGGCCGCCGCCACGTCGGAACAGGAGCAGGAGCCGGAGCCGGAGCCGGAGGTCGAGCGTGGCCCGGCCGCGCCCGGCTACGACGACGCGGCGCGCGAGGCGGTGCATCGGGTGATGCGCGAGCGCCGGGACGTCCGGGCCGGTTTCCGACCGGATCCGGTGCCGGACGACGTGCTGGTGCGGGTACTGGAGGCCGCGCACGCGGCGCCCAGCGTCGGCTACTCGCAGCCTTGGGACTTCGTGGTGATCCGCTCCGAGGAGACCCGGGTCACCGTTCAGGAACTGGCCCAGCGGCAGCGCGAGGCGTACGCGACCTCACTGCCCAAGGCCCGGGCCAAGCAGTTCCTGGAGATCAAGGTCGAGGCCATCCTGGAGACCCCGGTCAACATCGTGGTCACCGTGGACTCCACACGCGGCGGTCGGCACACGCTCGGTCGGCACACCCAGCCGCAGATGGGCCCGTACTCCAGCGCGCTCGCGGTGGAGAACCTGTGGCTGGCCGCGCGGGCCGAGGGCCTGGGCGTGGGCTGGGTGAGCTTCTTCGACGAGCGCGAGCTCGCCACGGCGCTCGGGCTGCCGGACCACATCGACGTGGTCGCCTACCTGTGCGTCGGCTATGTGGACGCCTTCCCGGACGAGCCGGAGCTGGCCACGTCGGGCTGGGCCAAGGCCCGGCCGCTGTCCTGGGTGGTGCACGAGGAGACGTACGGCCGGCGCGGCCTGCCCGGCGAGGAACCGGTCAGCCTGCTCGACGAGACGCTCCACTCGGTCCGACCGCTCGACGCCAAGGCGCTGGGCGCGGCCTGGGAGCACCAGCGCGTGATGACCAAGCCGCCGGGCTCGCTGGGCATCCTGGAGACGATCGGCGCGCAGTTGTCCGGCCTGGCCCGGACCTTCCCGCCGCCGATCCCCGAGCCCGCCGCCGTCGCGGTGTTCGCCGCCGACCACGGCGTGCACGCGCAGGGCGTGTCGCCGTGGCCGCAGGAGGTCACCGCGCAGATGGTGGGCAACTTCCTCGCCGGCGGCGCGGTGGTCAACGCGTTCGCCAAGCAGATCGGCGTCGGGGTGTGCGTCGTGGACGTCGGCGTCGCGACCGAGCTGCCGCAGGCGTCCGGACTGCTCCCGCGCCGGATCCGGCCGGGCACCGGCGACATGACCCAGGGTCTCGCGATGACCCGCGAGGAGGCCGTCGCGGCGATCGAGGTCGGCATCGAGACCGCGCGCGACCTGGTCACCGCCGGTAACCGGGGCCTGCTCACCGGCGACATGGGCATCGCCAACACGACCGCGTCCGCCGCGCTGATCTCGGTGTTCACGGGCATGGACGTGGCCGAGGTGACCGGACGGGGCACCGGGATCGACGATGCGACGCACCGGCGCAAGATCGAAGTGGTCAAGGCGGCCCTCGCGCGGCACGAACCCGACCCGGGTGACCCGATCGGAGTATTGGCCGCGGTCGGCGGTCTCGAGCACGCGGCGATCGCCGGCTACATCATCGGCGCGGCGGCGCTGCGCGTCCCGGTGGTGCTCGACGGCGTGATCGCCGGCGCGGCGGCGCTGGTCGCGCAGGCGATCGCGCCGGAGGCGATCCAGGCCTGTGTCGCGGGCCACCGTTCGGCCGAGCCCGGCCACGCGGCGGCCCTGGCGAAGTTGTCGTTGCGTCCGCTCGTCGAGCTGGAGATGCGGCTCGGCGAGGGCACCGGCGCGGTACTCGCGCTGCCCCTGGTGCAGAGCGCGGTCCGCGTACTGCACGATGTGGCCACGTTCGACTCGGCGGGAGTCAGCGGCAAAACCGACTGATTTCGACCCCCGCCCGCAGCAGCCGAAGGGCACCTCGGCCACGATGGAGTGGCAGAGGTGCCCTTTCCGCGCGGGAAAACGCCGAGAACCCGAGACCCAAGACCCAAGACCCGAGAACCCGTACCCAGAGCACCCAGCCCCACCCGAAAAGTGAGAACGATGTCCCGACTTCCTGGTCCTCCCGCCTATCTCGCCGGCCTGCGCCTGGAAGGGCGCCGGGTCGTCGTGGTCGGCGCCGGTACGGTCGCCCAGCGCCGCCTGCCCGCACTGCTCGACGCCGGCGCGGACGTACTCGTGGTCGCCCCCGAGGCGACGCCGGCCGTCGAGGGCATGGCGACCGGCGGCGAGCTGCGGTGGGCGCGGCGCGCCTACGCGCCCGGTGACCTGGACGGCGCGTGGTACGCGCTGGCCGCAACCGACCTGGCCGAGGTCAACGAGGCGGTGGCCGCCGACGCCGAGGCGCTGCGGGTGTTCTGCGTGCGCTGCGACGACGCGTCGCACGCCAGCGCGTGGACACCGGCGAGCGGCCGGCACGACGGACTCACCGTGGCGGTGCTCGCGGGCGGCGACCCCCGGCGCGCGGCGGGCGTGCGGGATCGCATCGTCGAGGGCCTGCACGACGGCTCGTTGGCCGCACGGGGGGAGCGCCCGGTCGGTGTGCTTCCGGGCGTGGCCCTGGTCGGTGGCGGCCCCGGCGATCCGGACCTGATCACCGTGCGTGGTCGGCGACTGCTCGCCGAGGCCGACGTGGTGATCGCCGACCGGCTGGGCCCACGCGCGCTGCTGGGCGAGTTGCCGCCGCACGTCGAGGTGATCGACGCGGCGAAGATCCCGTACGGGCGGGCAATGGCCCAGGAGGCGATCAACGACGCGATGATCGAGCACGCCAAGGCGGGGCGGTTCGTGGTCCGGCTCAAGGGCGGCGACAACTACGTCTTCGGCCGGGGCTTCGAGGAGGCGCTCGCGTGCGCCGAGGCGGGGGTGCCGTGCCAGGTGGTGCCGGGCATCACCAGCGCGATCTCGGTGCCGGCGATAGCCGGCATCCCGGTCACGCACCGGGGCGTCGCGCACGAGTTCGCCGTGGTCTCGGGGCACGTCGCGCCGGAGGACCCGCGCTCGCTGGTGGACTGGACGGCGCTCGCGCGGCTGCGCGGGACGCTCGTACTGCTGATGGCGGTGGAGCGGCTCGGGCCGATCACCGCGACGCTGGTGGCGCACGGGCGGGCGGCGGACACGCCGGTGGCGGTGATCCAGGAGGGCACGATGGCCACCCAGAGGGTGTTGCGCACGACGCTGGCTTCGGCTGCGGCCGACGTGGTGGCGGAGGGCATTCGGCCTCCGGCCATCGTGGTGGTCGGTGACGTGGTCGCGATCACGGGCTGAACGGTTGCCTGGCGGCTACGGAGGTGAGGGGGCCTGTGGTCCGTTGGTCCTCAAACGCCGGACGGGCGGATCGGTGCCCTCAAGGTGCGGTGGTTGCGGGTCGCGGGTGCCTGCGGTGGGTGTCCTCAAACGCCGGACGGGCTGGATTGGGGCCTTCAAGGTGCGGTGGTTGCGGGTCGCGGGTGCCTGCGGTGGGTGTCCTCAAACGCCGGACGGGCTGGATTGGGGCCCTCAAGGTGCGCGGTGGTTGCGGTTGGCGGGCGCCTGCGGTGAGCGTTCTCAGGCGCCGGACGGGCTGAGTGGGTGCGGGGGACGGGCTGGGGGAGGTGGGCCTGTGGCTCGTTTGTCCTCAAACGCCGGACGGGCTGGTCTGCGGCCCTCAAGGTGCGGTGGTTGCGGTTGGCGGGCGCCTGCGGTGAGCGTTCTCAGGCGCCGGATGGGCTGAGTGGGTGCGGGGGACGGGCTGGGGGAGGTGGGCCTGTGGCTCGTTTGTCCTCAAACGCCGGACGGGCTGGATTGGGGCCTTCAAGGTGCGGTGGTTGCGGTTGGCGGGCGCCTGTGGCGAGCGTCCTCAGGCGCTGGACGGGCTGAGTTTGGTGGGGTCGGGCGGGTGGTCGCGGGTCGCGGGTGCCTGCGGTGGGTGTCCTCTAACGCCGGGTGGGCTGGATTGGTGCGCTCGGGGTGCGGTGGCTGCGGCTGCCGGCAGGCAGCTGCGGTGGGCGTCCTCAGGCGCCGGACGGGCTGAGCGGGTGCGGGGGACGGGCTGAGGGAGGGGCCTGTCGGACGGGTTGTCGGTGGACGGATGGGCGAGGTCGGTGCCGGCGAGGCGGGTCGCGGGCCGGCGAGGCGGGTTGGTTGCCGGACGGTGCGTCGCGTGCCGGGCCATGGGGCGGTGGGTGGGCTGTCGGGGGGTGTCGGGTGGGCTGGGAGACTGAGGGGGTGTCCGTGATTTTGCTTGACGACTGTGCCGACCCGCGGCTTGTGGATTACACCGATCTGACCGATGTGGAGCTGCGCCGTCGTCGTGAACCGGCCGAGGGGCTGTTCATGGCGGAGGGCGAGAAGGTGATTCGTCGGGCGCTCGCGGCGGGTTACCCGATGCGGTCGATGCTGCTGTCGGAGCGTTGGATCGAGACGATGGCGGATGTGATCGAGGCCGCCGATGTGCCGGTGTATGTGGGCAGTCCGGATGTGGTCGAGCAGGTGACGGGCTATCAGGTACATCGCGGCGCGCTCGCCTCGATGGGCCGCAAGCCGTTGCCGGCGGCGGCCGATGTGGTGGCCGGGGCGCGGCGGGTCGCGGTTCTGGAGGGCGTCAACGACCACACCAACGTGGGCGCGATCTTCCGGGGCGCGGCGGCGCTGGGCATGGACGCCGTGTTGTTGTCGCCGGACTGCGCGGACCCGCTGTACCGGCGTTCGGTGAAGGTCTCGATGGGGGCGGTGTTCTCGGTGCCCTACGCCCGACTCGAGCCGTGGCCCGGGGGGCTGGACGTGTTGCGCGGAGCCGGTCTGACGCTGCTCGCGCTGACTCCCGCCGAGGGGTCGGTCGCGCTCAACGCACTGCCCGCGGCGGATCTGGACCGGTGCGCGCTGATGCTCGGTGCCGAGGGGCCCGGGCTGACCGCCAAGGCGCTGGCCGCGTCCGATCGGCTGGTGCGGATCCCGATGTCGCACGGGGTCGACTCGCTCAACGTGGGCGCCGCGGCGGCGGTCGCCTTCTACGCGGTGACGTTCGGCTGAACCGGCCGACCCGGCCGGACCCGGGTGAGCCGGTTCACTCGTCGGTGGGGTCGGCCTCCCGGCGTTCGCCCGGGGTCGGGCCCGAGCGCTGGATCTCGTTGATCGAGCGGGTCTGGTAGAGCGCCGGCCGGTGGACCACACGGCGCCCGCGCATCCGCTCCTTGCGGATCTCGGTGCCCCGGACCCAGATGTGTCGGCGGACCAGGTCGCCCTCGTGGTAGCCCGGGCCGGCGTGCCGGTCCGGCGGCACCGGCAGCGACCCGATCTCGCGGCGCGCGGTGCGGGCCGCGCTGACCCGGCGCCGGAAGTCGTGGAAGATCTGGAACTCGTAGTGGTGCAGGTACTCGTAGGCCATCGGCGCCTTCGCGGACACCTCGAGGCTTGCGATCAGCACGGCCTCGCGCAGCAGCGCGTCGGTGTTCCCGGGCAGGACCAACAGTCCGTCACGCACCGTATGGTGCCGTTTGCGCTTGAGTCGGCGCTCCCGCTCCCAATCCCAGGGCGGCTCCGGATGCTCCTGCTGCCACGCCTCCCGGTCGGCGAGTGCCGCGGTCAGGCCGTGGGTTTGCCAGCGCACGGTGCCGTGCGGGGTGGCCGGCGCGGGCAACAGTCTGCGCAGGTCGCGTGCGGCCCGGCCACCGAAGGGTGTGCGCTCGGTCGCGAACAGCACGATGGGCAACGACGGTTCGGCCTCGAACGGGGTCGGGGTCAGGAACCGTCGATCGATCACCACGAGAGTGTTCTCGTGCCGCCCGTAGGCCAGGCCCCACAACAGCCGGGCGAACAGCCGGGCCCCGGCCTGGTCGGACAGCACGTGCCAGGAGTCGTGGAAGTGGTTGACGGCGAATCGGGCCGTGGTGGACGGTCGCAACGTGATCAGCGTGTACGGTCGTCCGTCCAGGTAGGCGGCGGTCCGATGCAGTTTCATCCGATCATCCGCGTCCGTTTTTGCACCCGAACGCCCGTCATTGTGTGTTTGGTTGGTAGTGATCTGTTTCCTCTTTCTTATGTCTATTGAGATGTTTCTTCCGATCGTTCGGAATTGGGCGCAAGGCCCTTCCCTAATTTCTCCCAGGACATGCCGATCGTGTCATGCCAATTTCGATCGAATGTGATCTTGGACTAGCGTGTGCGCGGAAGTGCAGTACGGTCGAGCGTCGCCCTAATTGGCGCAGTGGCCTGTTGGGGTCGCACGGGCGGCCGAAAAAGTGGTTGTGCAGGGGAATGTCCTGTCACCCACACGCGGGATATTCGGTGGATTCGACCCGCACCAGGCGAAATTCCGCCAGTATGGGGCGCCGCGCAATCGGATCAGGAACGGGAAGCGAGGCAAAGCTCGTTGGAGATCATGGGTGTACCCCTGGCCTGGGCCCTCGTCGGCTTGGCGGAACTGGTCGCCCTTATGGCGCTTGTGGCGTATCTGGTCGTCCGACGCCGCAAGGCCGACGCGACGGATACCGGGGAAGGATCCGACAACTGGGAGCGTGAGCAGGACCGTCGGCGGCGCAAGGAGCTGATGTACGGGGTCGCCTCGTACACCCTGCTGTTCGTCTGCGCCGGTGTCGCGGCCGCGCTGTCGTTCCACGGCCTGGTCGGCTTCGGCCGGGAGAACCTCGGGTTGGCCAACGGCTGGGAATACCTGGTGCCGTTCGGGCTCGACGGGGCGGCGATGTTCTGCTCCGTGCTCGCGGTGCGCGAGGCCAGCCACGGCGACGCGGCGCTCGGTTCGCGGATACTCGTCTGGACGTTCGCGGGTGCCTCGGCCTGGTTCAACTGGGTGCACGCGCCGCGTGGCGACATGCACGCCGGTGCCCCGCAGTTCTTCGCCGGCATGTCGCTCTCCGCGGCCGTCCTGTTCGACCGTGCGCTCAAGCAGACCCGTCGGGCCGCGTTGCGCGAACAGGGCCTGGTCCCGCGTCCGTTGCCGCAGATCCGGATCGTGCGGTGGCTCCGTGCCCCGCACGAGACGTTCAACGCGTGGTCGCTCATGCTGCTCGAAGGCGTGCGCACCCTCGACGAGGCCGTCGAGGAGGTCCGCGAGGACAAGCGTGCCAAGCAGGACGATCGCGAGCGTCGTCGGATCGACGGCAAGCGCGAGCGCGCGCAGCTCAAGGCGCTCAGTCGCGGCGAGGGTGGCGGCCACTTCGGCCGTCGCGGTGCCGCGCGTCAGGAAATGGCTGCTCTGCCGGGAGGTGGCGGCTCCGAAGCACTCTCGGAGCCTGCTATAGCCGGAAACGACGTTTCCGGCCACGGCGGCTCAGCCGACTCGAACAACCCTTCCGGCCGTCCGGCTCTTGCCCCCTCCGCGCGCGCGAGCGAGCTCCCGGCGGCGACTGCCGGCACCGGTGGCGAGCGCCGCGACGTCATCGACCTCACTGCCGAGGACGACACGATGACGCTGCCCCGGCTCGACTCGCTGGAGCGCAAACTGAAGGACCTGGAGCGCCAGTTCGGCTGAGGCCGGGCAGCACGATCCGCTCACCCGACGAGATGTGATCCGATCCACGACGAGGGGCACCCGGCTTCGGCCGGGTGCCCCTCGTCGTGTCGTGTCGGTCGGTGGTGGGTGTCCGGTGGTCGTCGTCCGGGCTCGGGCGAATCGGCACGGCCGTCTCGCGCCTGCTTGTCTCGCGCCCCGCGCCGGTTCGGTCCGGTTCGGCGATCAGGATGCCGGGCGGCACGGGGACGGACGGGGGACGGGGCTCGCCCATTCGGTCGGGCGGCCCCTCATGCCCCGGCGGGGACCAATACGCCGTCGGGGCCGACGACGTAGCGGGTGGTCACGTCCGGGACGTCCACATAGGAGCGGATGCGCACGATCGCGTCGTCGGTGACCGTCCATCGGGTGGCCACCGCCTGCGGATCGGCGGCCGCCGCCAGCGCCGCCACCGCGACCGGCGTCCCATTGGCGAACCGGAAGAGCTCGACCAGGTGGGTTGCCGCGCCGCCGGTGCCGGGGGAGCGGGTGAGCACCACGATCACCGCCGGTGCGCCGTCCAGGCTTGCCGGGACCACGTCGGCGAGGGTGATCCGGTCGCTGCCGACCACCGCCGTGCCGTCGGCGAGGGTGACGCCGGCGCCGCCCGCGGACGGGTCCGAGTAGGTGCGGTCGGACCAGTCGGCGATCGGGATGGTGCCGTGCGCCGGGCCGATCCGGAACGGTCCCGGCGCCGGCGGGGCTTGCGCGGGCTCGGCGGCGGTCGTGGTCTTCACGCCGTCGTCGCCGCCGTCGCCGTCGTTCTGGAACGCCGCGATGGCGAACGCGGCGATGGCGGTCACCACGATGAATACGATCAACTGCTGGATCAGCAACCGCCGTCGGTCCTCCGGCCGGCGCCGACGCGGAGTGCCGGTGCCGGCACGCGAACGCGGCCCGTGGTCGACCCGGCCGGCACGCTTGGCGTCGGCACGGTCGGTGCGCTCGGCGCGGTCGGTACGCTCCGGGCGGTCCGGCACCGCGCCGCGCGCCGGGTCACCACGCTCGGTCCGTTCGCCGCGGGTGACGTCGTGCCGACCGGCATCGCCCCGCCCCGCCTCGTGCCGAACCGGGTCCGTCCGCCCGCCGTCGGTCGAACGCCCGTCCTGCCCACGACCCTCGTGTGCACGTCCTTCGTGCCCGCGCCCTTCGTGGCCCCGCGCGTCGGGTCGCCCGCCATCGGGTCGGGTCGAATCGTGCCGACCCGACTCCGGTCGGGTCGCCGAACGGCCCTCGACCGGCATCCGCCCGGAATCCGCCCGAGCCGAGTCGGCCCGGCCCGCCGCGGACCGGTCGGCACGCGTGTCCTCGTCCCGGCGCGCGCTCTCCCGACGGGCCGCCTCGCGCCTGGCCCGATCCCGATCCCGCTCGCGCGGCGCGGCCGGGGCCGTCGGGCCGCCGTCGGTCCGCGCCGCACCGCCCGGACCCTTGGTCGCGACCGAGGCCGCCGCGGTCGACGCCGTCGCCTCCAGGCCGCGGGCCGGCGTACCGCGTTCGGCCTCGCGCTGACGGGCGATCGCGGCCAGCCGCTCGCGGACCTGCTCGGCGGAGGGCCGCATCCGCGGATCCTTGGACAGGCAGGCCGAGATCAACGGCACCACCTGCTCCGGCACGCCCTCCAGGTCCGGTTCCTCGTGGACGACCCGGTACAGCAGCGCGTCCACCGGTCCCGACCCGAACGGCGGGGCGCCGCGGCCCGCGTAGGCGAGCGTGACGCCGAGCGCGAATATGTCGGTGGCCGGGGTCACGGTCTGTCCGCGCACCTGCTCCGGGGCCAGAAATCCCGGTGAGCCGACCGCCGTTCCGGTCACCGTCAGGGTGCCGGCGCCGTCCGCGTAGGCGATTCCGAAGTCGATGATCTGCGGGCCGTCCGGCGACAACAGGATGTTGGACGGCTTCACGTCGCGGTGTACGACGCCGACCGCGTGCACGGAGACCAGGCCGTCGGCCACCGCCGATCCGACCCGGGCCAGGTCCAGGCAGCCCAGCGGGCCGCGCTCGCCGACTCGGCGCTGGAGCGAGGGCCCGGGGACGTACACGGTGGCCAACCAGGGGCGGTCGGCGCCCGCGTCGGCGTCCACCAGCGCGGCCGTCCGGTTGCCGCGCACCATCGCCGCGGCGGCCACCTCACGCGCGAAGCGGGAGCGGAACTCCGGGTTTCCGGCCAGCTCCTGGCGGATCAGCTTGAGCGCGACCCGGGTGCCGTGCCGGTCCACGCCGAGATAGACCACACCCATGCCGCCGGCCCCGAGACGACGCAGCAGCCGATAGGACCCGACGATGCGCGGATCCTGCCGTCGCAGCCGCACCATCGTCATGTGTGACCGATCCCCTCGCGTGGTGCCGTCGTCCGGGTGTCGTGTGCCCGAATCCCCTGTGCGACACACGTTAGAGGAACCCCGGCGCCCGGCGCGGTAAGGCGCCCCGGAGTCGGGCCGGGACCACCCCCATCGGGGAGACGGTCGATGTCGGACCCGTGGGAGAAGATGGAGGTAATCGGTCGAAGGGGGCACGTATGAAGGGCGATCGGGTCGAGATAGTGGTCGACGCGGGCGACAGCACCAAGACCTACGAGATGACCGCGACGCGTGCGGGGCGCCGGGTGGACGTCGCGGTCCGCCGGGGAGTCGTCGAGGTGAGCGAACTGACCCGCACCGGCACGGTGGTGCGGACCGCGCGATTCATGGCCAGTCGGGTGCTCGCGTTGGTCGAACAACCGCTGGACCGCCCCGGCGCGGACTGACCGCGCCCCCGGGCGGCCGCCGTGCCGCGGGCCGCCCGGGCGGGTTCGCGGATTCGATCGTTCCCGCACCGGTAGCCTGTCCGGTCGAAGATCCACGACCGGTGCCGGAACGGAACGGGGTGCGCCGAGGTGACGAGCCGTCAGGGCAGCGTGGGACCCATCGCGCGCCGACTCGCGGACGCGTTCACCTGGCGCGAGACCCCCTGGGGCACGTTCGCCGACGCCTCCGGCTGGTGGCACGATCCCGAGGTGCTGGCGATGTTGGGCCCCGGGCTGGGCGCGCTGCACGCGGAGGCGCGGCCGACGCTGATCGTCGGCATCGAGACGCGCGGCCTGGTCCTGGGTCCGATCACGGCCCTGCACCTGGGCGTCGGCTTCGTCGAGATCCGCAAGGATCGGCGGATCGTCGGCGACGGCCGACGACCCGGCGACGATCCCATGCTGCGTGCCGCCACCCCGCCCGAATACCAGGACGGTGGCCTCACATTGGTGGTCCCGAGCCGGCTGTTCCGACCGGGCGATCGGGTGCTCCTGGTCGACGAGTGGCTCGAGACCGGCGCGCAGGCCAGCGCCGTGCGGCGGATGGTCACCGAGGCCGGCGCCGAGTGGGTCGGCGCGGCGGTCGTGGTGGACGCGTGCGCGCCGCACGTGCGGGATCGACTCGACGTGCGCGGGCTGCTCACCGAGGACGACCTGCCGGCCTGACCCCGGATCCGGCCGCGCGCCCGACGACGCCCGACGCGGGCCCGATCAGGCCGCCGTCGTGGTTTTCTCCCGCTCGTGCTCGTGCTCGTGCGCGTGTTCCTGCTCCTGCTCGCGCAGCAGTGCGGCGCGTTCGGTCTCACCGAGACCCGCCCACACACCTCGGCGCTCCGGGACCGACATCGCGTGCTCGTGGCAGCGCCGCCGCACGGGGCAGGACAGGCAGACCTTCTTGGCGACCCGCTCGCGCGCCCGGCGCTCGCCGGGCCGCTCCTGGTCGTCACCGAAGAAGAGGCCGGCGTCCAGGCCCCTGCAAGCCGCGTCCTCCTGCCACCCGTAACGCGGTGGTGTCGGTATGGCGATCCGTGTGGTCCCCATCGCCCCGTTCTCCTCCTGCTCGACGGTGCCAACGGTCAACTCGGGCCCCCTTCCCGGCGGACCCTCATGCTCCTACCGACGCATCGGATGGGGGACCGGTTTCCTTCGGTCGCGAATTCGGCTCCCGTTCGGCAAGGGTTGAGGGCGATCCCTCACGTCCCCCGTTCGGAGCACCTCAACAACCAGGTCACAAGTCGGTCGTACAGCTGCCCGATGGCCGAAGTCGTTCGGCGGTCCGGGTAGCGTGACCGAAGACCTCCGGCGGGCCGCCGGGGGTTCATGGACGTTCGGGAGGAATCTGGTGGGCAGCAAGAAGCGGCGGTTCCCGTCGACCGTGCCCTTGGCGTTGTCCGTCGTCGTGGTGGCCGCGTTGACCTCGTGCAGTGGCGGCGGTGACGAGAAGAAGGACACGTCCGAGACCACGGCCAGGAACTTCCTGAGCGCGTGGCAGGCCGGCGATCTGGTGAAGGCGGCGTCCTTCACGGACAACCCCACCACGGCGCAGCAGGGGCTGGACACCACCGGCAAGCAGTTGGGCATCGTCAAGGCCGAGTACAAGCCCGGTACGTACACCAAGGGCAAGGACAACGCGCCCGCAACGCTCACCTACAACGCGACGCTGACCCTCAAGGGCGTGGCCGACCCGGTCAAGATCGACTCGACGGTCCCCGTGGTCACCGCGAGCGGCAAGTCCACCGTGCACTGGACGCAGACCATCGTGCACCCCCAACTCGCCGACACCGGGAAGATCAAGCGCGACCGGACGCTGCCCAAGCGCGGCGAGATCCTGGACCGCTCGGGCAAGGCGCTGGCCACCTCGACGCCGGTGGTGGCGTTGTCCCTGTGGCCCGCCAAGATCACCAACCCGGACTCGCTGTACGCCGCGCTCGCCGACCCGATGTTCGACCTGGACATTCCCAAGCTCAAGTCCCGGGTCGCGGCCGCGGATCCGAACCAGTCGCTCCCGCTGGTGACCCTGCGCAAGGAGAAATGGGACGGCGGCGGCCAGGTCAAGCTGGCCGGTCAGGCCGGGATCCAGGTCAAGGAGGGCACGCAGCAGACCAGCGACGTGGCCAAGCAGATCGTCGGCACGGTGGGCTCGGGCGACAACGCGGACCTGCTCAAGAACGCGGACCCGAGCGCGTCCTCGGCGGACTCGGTGGGCGCGTCCGGGCTCCAGTACCGCTACGAGAAGAAGCTGGCCGGCACCGCGGCCCTGAAGATCACCATCGTGGATGCCGCGGGCGCCGAGAAGGCGAGCCTGGTCGACGTCAAGGGCAAGCCGTCCGAACCGCTGAAGACCACCCTGGACCCGAACACCCAGAAGCGGGCCGAGGAGGCGCTCAAGGCGGTCACCGGCGGCAACAACGCCTCGATCGTGGTGATCGACGCCAAGACCGGCGGGATCATGGGTGCCGCGAACACCCCTGCGAACGGCGACAACCGCGCGTTCACCGGTCGGTACCCACCGGGCTCGACCTTCAAGACGGTCTCCTCCGGAGCGCTGTTGCGGGCGGGCCTGAAGCCGACCGACAAGGTGCCGTGTGAGAACACGCTCGTGGTCAACGGCCAGACCTTCAAGAACTACGACGGTCTCCAGCCGATGCCGAACGCGCTCTTCCAGGAGGACTTCGCGCAGTCCTGCAACACGGCCTTCATCGGCAACCGGTCCAAGATCGACAACGACACGCTGAACAAGCTGGCCGGCGAGCAGTTCGGGATAGGCGCCAAGTGGGACGTCGGCACGGCGACCTTCGACGGTTCGGTGCCCGCGGCCAACAGCGAGAACGACAAGGCCGCGTCGATGATCGGCCAGGGTCGGGTGCTGGCCAGCCCGCTGGTGATGGCCTCGGTCGCCGCGACGATCGCCTCCGGCAAGTTCAACCAGCCCGTGCTCGCGCCGGACGACGTGCCCGGACGGGTGCCCTCGCACGACCTGGACCCGGCCATCGCCGGTCAGCTCAAGGCGCTCATGCAGGGCGTGGTGGCCAACGGCTCGGGCAAGATGCTCCAGGGCATCCCGGGCACGGTGGGCGCCAAGACCGGTACCGCCGAGTTCGACGAGAAGGGCGAGACCCTCACGCACGGCTGGATGATCGCGTTCAAGGACGACGTCGCGATCGCGGTCCTGGTCGAGAAGGGCAAGTCCGGCGGCTCGGCGGCGGGACCGGTGGTGAAGGCCTTCTTCGGCTGACCCACCGGGGGAATCGGATACGGCGACGGGCCGTTGGCGATTCCCTCACACGAAGGAACCGCTCGACTCGAGGCCCCGGCGCGCGACGCGTGCCGGGGCCTTTCGACGCGTCGGGGTGCGCCTCGTGCGCTCCTTGTGCCACCGGAGACACCTGGACACCGTCCGAACGCGGTGCGAGCGTGAGTGGTGACCGGCAATGACAACGGCGATCGTTTTCGCTCTCCGAAGGGAGTCGACGTCATGTCGAACAATGTCACCCTGGTGGCCCGGGTTCCGGTGCTGCCGTCCGCCGACGCCGATCGTCCGATCGAACTGCGATTCGGCCCGCACACCGACGAACAGGGCCGCCCCACCGACGAGTGGACGGTCGAACGACTGACCCCGGACCAGGCCGCCAACCTGGTCGAGGACCTGGCCGCGGTGCTCGGCCTGAGCGTGGTCGGCCCGGCCGAACTCCGGGTGGTGTCCTGACCGACCGCACCACCCCACCGTCCCACTCGCGTGGCGCGCGCATGCGCCGTACGGGTGGGACGCGTGCGTGCGGGCGCGCTTTCCGGCCGGCGCGCCGCCGCCGCGCCGCACAATGGCCGCGTGAGCAGCAAGACCGCAGTCGTACCGAATCCGACCGCCGCCGGCGAGTCGCCCCCTCCTCTCGCGGAGCCCGGTCTTCGGGAGCCGCCGCCGGGCCCGATCGGCGAGCGACGCAAGGAGGCGGATCTGCACGCCGCGGGTCCGCGCGTGCGCATGGTCCTTCCGGACGGGCAGCACCTCGAGGTCACCCTGGTGAGCTGGCATCAGTACCGGGACGGCACCTGGCGCGCCCGCGTGCGCTGGCCCGTCTGGGGGGCGTACGGCTTCGCGGCCGACGTGCGGACCCGGGCCTGGGCGATGGAGTCGTTCGTCCCGGCGAGCGTGCTCGGCCCGCTCGACGGCGAGGACTACGGGACCGTCCGGCGCGACCGGCCGCGCGTCCAGGTGCCCAAACAGCACTGAGGCGCGCCGGCCGGGCCCGGCCACGGAGGGGTCGACCCGGGTCGGCCGGCCGGGGTGGGGCGGATCGCCCTGTGGGTGTCGCCCCCGCACGGCTGCCCGCGGATCGCCCCGCGCGGCGCGTACGCCCATCACACCCGCGGGTCGCACACACGAACGAGGTCGGTACAGTTCGTAGCTTCGGGTGACGAAACAGCGACGAGGTTTCCCCGAAACAACGGGCAACGGGTACATGTGTCCTAAATCCTGTTGCTCCAGGGTTGCCGGCCACCGATGCTTGCGGCATGTTCGATCCGGTCATCACCTCGCATGACGCCCTCCTTGGCCTGCTTCGCAGCGGCCACGGTCAGGGCGCCCGGCGGGCCCTCGTCGCCGACCGCGTCGCTGTGCTCGACGCGCTCGACGGCTGTGTGGTCCGCGATCCCCGCACCGTTCCGGCCACCGAGTCGCGGTCGCTGTACTACGCGCGCCTGTACGCGGACCTCGACGCCGGCCTCGACGGCCTTGCCCGACACCTGCTGTGTGACGACGACTGGACCGACGAGGACGCGGACCGTACCGCGCTCCCGCTCGCCGTCCTCGGCACCCTCGCCCGGCTGGGCCGCGCCGACGCGATCACGCTGCTGCGGGACTACGTCCAGGAGGGCCGCGACTGGCCCGAGGCGCTGGACCGGCTCGCCGCGATCGGCCACGACGCGGCCCTGACCGGTCTGCTGGAGGTGGTCCTGGACCGCGGCGAGGACGACGAGCTCTACGACTGCGTCAAGCGCTCCACCGGGATGCGCCCGTGGCGGGTCTGGGCCGCCGAGGACGAGCGCGTGCGCACGGTCGTCGAGCAGGTCGACCTGGACTGGTGGAACTGGGAGTTGACCCGCTCGGTCAAGACCCCCGCCGGTCCGACCGCGCCCGCGCAGACCGTCGACCAGGTGCTCTCCGAGGCCGCCGACGGCCCCCGACAATCACTCGCGTGCGGACGACGGCTCGGCGCCGTGGCCGGCCCCGAGCACCGGGGCGCGATCCTGGCCGCCGCCTGGGCCGGCCCCGACGGCGCCCGGGCCGCCGCGCTGAGATACCTGGGCGAACAGGGCGACGGCGCGCTCCTGGACCTGGCCGAGGGCGCGCTGGCGCCGGAGGCGCCGACCGGCGTGCGGCTCGCCGCCGCACACGCCATCGGCGGGCTGCGCAGCCCGGCCGCGGTCGAGCGGGCCCGCACCTGGGCCGGCCGCGAGGACCTGCTCGGCGAGGTCGCGATACGGATACTGGCCGGCGCCGGGGAACCCGTCGACGGACCGATCCTGTTGGCCGCGCTGCGCACCCGGGTGGCCGAGCCGATGCGCGTCGGCGCCCCGATCACCGACCAGGCCGACCACTTCCGACTGTGCGACCTGGTCTCCGGGATAGGGCGCCTGGCCCTGGTCGACGCGCTCGACCTGGTCCGGGGCGTCTACCGGGAGGCCGCCTCCGCCGGACTGCGCGCGTGCGCGGTGCGCACCCTGGCCCGGATAGAGCCCTCGTTCGCCGCCGGGACCGCCGTCGAAGCCCTGTGGGACTGCCAGGCCGACACCCGACTGATCGCCGCGCGCCACGTGGACGCGCGCCGCCCCGAGGCCGTGACGCGCCTGCGCCGACTCGCGGGCGACCCGGCCGAGCACGACGAGGTGCGCACCGCCGCGCTGGCCAGGCTGAGCGAGATGTAGCCGCTCGCCCGCCGACCCGCGCCCCCGTTCGGCCCCCGGGGCCCCAGGGCGTGTCCGAAGCTGTCGGCCGAACGTCCTAGGCTCTACTCCCATGACCGTTTCCGCCCGAGCCGTCCTGCCCGGGGAGCTGCCGCCGACCCTCGGTACGGCGCTGCCCCCGGGCGCGGCACACCCGCGCTCCGGGGTGACCGAGGAGGGGCTCGCCCGCCGCCTCAAGGCCCTCGCCTGCACCGCGCCCCTGCACGACCTGGAGGCGCGCAAGGCCAACCTGGCGGGCGAGTACACCGTCTACGCGATGGCCGAACTCGGCCTCACCGCGATCGACCTGGTCACGGTCACGATGGACTTCGACACCGGCGCCGACCACGACGAGATCGTCGCCCGGCTGCGCCCCCGGGTGGCCGCGCAGGCGCCCGGACGCGATCCCGCCGAGTACGAACGTGTCGCCCGCTGGGTGCTGGAGAACCTGATCAACGTCGGCAGTGTCGACCGGGGCTTTCGCGCGGTCTACGGGATGTGGACCCGCGAGGGTGAGTACATCCGACGCGACTACGACTTCAAACTGCTCGAAGAGGTTCCCGGCCCGGACGGGCACATCTTCCTGCGCGCCACCGACGAGGCGATCAACGTGCTCGTCGGCGCGCTGGACACGGACGTCACCAGCGCGCAGATCGCCGCCGACGTCAAGCTCGAACACCTGATCCGGCGCGGCCGACTGGCCGAGGCGCGGTTCGCCGCCGAACAGGCCCGCTACCGCACCGTGCAGTACGCCGAATCGCTGCGCCGCGCGCTGGACGCGACCCGGCGCAACGTGCGCGCGGTGGACTGGTTGCGGGCCGTGCCGGACCTCATCGACGAGGCGTTCGAGCACGTCGCCGACCGCTACCGGCACGAGAACGCGATCCTGATCAACATCCGGCGGGCCCGGGACGAGGCCGAGGAGAGCGAGCGCAAGCGCGGCGCGGCCGAACTGGTCGACATCGTGCAGGACTGCATCCGCCGGCACACCCAGTTGCAGACCCGGCTGATGGAGGCCGGGCCGCTGTTCCGCGCCGAGCAGGATCGGCAGGCGTTCGCCGCGCCGAGCACCCGCACCGGGCTCGACCTGTACGGGCAACTGCTGCGCCCGCTCCTGGAGTTGCCGGTCGGCGACGCACGCCGGGTGACCGACCGGTTCTTCGCGGCGGGCACGGGTCTGCGCACCCCGGTCGCGGTGCGCCTGCACGATCTGACCGAGATGCTGCTCACCCCGCCCGCCCCGCGCGACCACCTCGGCGCCGAACTGCCCGAGCCGGACGTGTCGCTCACCCCCGACGACAGCCGCTACAGCGAGAGCCAGCACGACGCGGCGGCGCTGCTCCTGGACATCCCGCCGGAGACCCCGCGCAGGCTCTCCGGGCTGCTCGCCGAGGCCCGCGAGGCGGATCCCGACCTCGGCTACCTGGTCGCGCTGCTGGCCTTCCACGCGGCCTCGCCGCCGGTGGGCACCGCGCTGCGGCAGGGTGACCGCACCCTCCTGGTGGCCGTCGACGACGGCACCGAACTCGACGACCCCGAGGTCGGCGGCGCCGACCTGATCATCGGCACGGCGGTTCTGACCGGCGCGCGACCCGAGCCGGAAGGCCCCACCCCCGCATGAACCACGACACGGCCGGCGAGGCCGCGCCGATCACCTCGGCCGACGTCGGCGACGCCGCACGCCTGGTCGCCTACGGCCTCCAGCCCAAGCTGCTGCCCGCGCGCGACGCCGAGTACGCCGACCTGATCCGCAGACACCGCGAGGACCCGCGCTTCGCGGCGCTGGCCGCGGCGGTAGCGGCGGGTTTGGGCCTGGTGGTTCTGGAGGTGTCACCGCGCGCCGGGATGGCGGTGACCGCCGGCGAGGACTCGGTGTTCGCGGTCCGGATGGGCGACTACGCGCGCCGGGCCGGCACCGAGTCGACCGACCGGTTCCTGCACGGCCTCGCCCACCTCGCGGTCGCCGCGATGGCCTTCCCACGTCCCGAGGACCTCGCCGACGACGCCTACGTGGGCCGGCTCAGCGTGCACGGCGTGGACGCGTTCGTCCGCCAGGCCTGCCTGCGCCTGGAGGAACGCGCCGAGCAGCGCGGCGAGATCAGTGACCCCGAGGTGGACGGCCCCGGCCTGGAGGTCGCCTGGCGGGTCTACGCCCGGCGCAGCGCCACCGGCGCGACCAAGGACGCCCGCCGGCTGGCCGCGTCCACCATCGGCATCGTGGCCAAGGCGGTTGCGTTCCTGGTCGACTCGGGCTTCCTGCACCGGGTCTCCGACGACGCGGGCGGCACCTACCGCACGACCGCGCGTTATCAGCTGCAGGTGCGCGACACGGCCGGTTCGGCGGCGATGTCCGAACTGCTCGAGCTGGGCGTGGTGGCGGTGACCGACGGCAGCCCCAGCCTGCTGGCCGCCGCGACCGACGGCGGCGAGTTGGCGCCCGGCGCCGGGTTGCCCTTTCACGGGGTCTGACGGGTACGGGGGCCGGCGGGTGTGGGGATTCGCCCCGTCGCGGAGTCCGAGTCGTCCCGGAGCCGGCTCGTCCCGGACTCGGCCGGTCCGGGTCCGGCCCCGAGTGGGCGGCGGGTGCCGGGTGTTCCCGGGCGCTTCGCCCGCCGAGTGTTCTTCGCTGTGTTGTTCGACCGCTGTGTGATCGTCTTGTCCCGCGCTTCGACCAGAGAGATTTGACCGCCGATGTACGAGCTGTCCCGGGTCCGCCTGTTCTCCATCGGGCCCGCCGGTGCGCGTTACGCCGACACCGTGCTGGACCTGCGCGGAGTCGGCGCGCCCGTGCCCGACCCGGCGCCCAGGCAGGCGCAGTTGTTCGAGGGCGAGCCGGTCGGGCCGCCACGCCGGCCGGCGCCGGCGGGCGTGTTGTTCCTGGAGAACGGCGGTGGCAAGTCGGTCCTGCTCAAGCTGATCTTCTCGGTGATGTTGCCCGGACACCGCAACACGCTGGGTGGCGCCAGCTCGGGTGTGCTGCGCAAGTTCCTGCTCGCCGACGACTGCGGGCACGTCGCGCTGGAGTGGCAGCACGTGCTCACCGGCGAGACGGTCGTGGTCGGCAAGGTCAGCGAGTGGCGCGGGCGTCAGGTCTCCTCCGACCCGCGCAAGTTCGCCGAGAGCTGGTACTCCTTCCGGCCCGGTCCCGGGCTCACCCTGGAGGGGCTGCCGGTGCAGGTCGGCGGGCGGCGGCGGACCATGCGCGGCTTCCGGGACGCGATGACCGAACTGCACAAGGTCTACCCGGACGTGGACGTGGTGTGGGAGGAGATCCACGACCGCTGGATCGAGCACCTGAACGCGCTCGGCCTGGACCCCGAACTGTTCCGCTACCAGCGTGAGATGAACGCGGACGAGGGCGAGGCGGCGGGCCTGTTCGCGGTCAAGAACGACGCGGACTTCGTCGACCTGCTGCTGCGCGCGGTGTCCGATCCGGCGGACACCGACGGGCTGGCCGACCTGGTCGACGGGTTCGCGGTCAAGCTCGCCCAGCGGGCCGAGTTGACCGCCGAGCGGGACTTCGTCGAGGGCGCGGTGGAACTGCTCGACGCGGTGAGCGAGGCGGCCGGCCGACGCACCAGGGTGCGGGCGGCGCATCGCGGCGCCGAGGACGCCGCGCGCGGGCTCGGCCGCGAACTGGGTGCCCGGGCCGAACGCGAGCGTGAGCGGGCCGCCGAACTGGCCCGCCGGGTGGCCGAATCCGCTGCCGCGGTGGACGCCGCCGAGCGGGCTCGGGCACACGCCGCCCTGGTCACCGCCGAGATCACCCACCGGCACGCGGGCATGCGGTTGACCGCCGCGGAGAAGGACGCCGCGCGGCTCAAGCGCGAACTGGCCGACGCACGCGGGCTGCACTCGGCCTGGCTGGCCACCGAGGCGGTGCTGCGGCACCGGGCGGCGGTGGACCGCTCCGAGCGGGTGGACGTGGCGATCCGGGCGGCCGAGCGGGACGCCGCGCCCGCGCTGGCCGCCCGGCAGGAGGCGGCCGGCGCGCTGGTGCGCGCGCTGCACGCGGCCGCCGCCGGGGCCGAGGGCCGGGCGGACACCGAGGAACGCCGGGCCGCCGAACTCCAGGACCGGGGCGAGCGGGCCCAGCGGGCGGCCACCACCGCGGCGACCGAGGCGCAGCGCACCCGCAGCGAGGCGGCGCACCTGCGCGGCCGACTCGCCGAGGTGGGCGCCGAACTCGATCTGGCGGTGCAGGCGGGCTGGATCGACGACGACGGCGATCCGGCCGAGTCCGCCGCGCGCGCCTCGGACGAGGAGAAGGCCGCGTCTGCCGCGTGGGCGGAGGCCCGGGTCAGTGCCGAACAACTCGCGGCGGGTGTGCGCGAGGCCGAGTCGGCGCGCGGCCGGGCCGAGTTGGCCGCGGCGCGGGCCGCGGACCGCCTCGGTGTGGCCGAGGCCGACCTGACCGCCGTGCACGCGGGCGCGGCGGCGTTGGCGGCCGATCCGCGGGTGGCCGAACTGCTCGGCCCGGACGCCGAGGTCGCGGTCGGCGAGCAGGCCGCGCAGTCCTTCGATCGGGCCGCCGACGTGTTGCGCGAACTGCTCGCGGAGGCGGTGTCCGACGGCGAGCGCACGCTGTTCCAGTTGCGCACCGGCGCCGCCGACGACTCGCGGATCCTGGGCGCGCTCGGCGACGGCGGTCTGCTGCCCGCCGGGCCGGATGTGCTGGCCGCGGTCGAACTCCTGGGCGAGCACGGCATTCCGGCGCTGCCGGGCTGGCGCTACCTGGCCCAGTCGGTACCCGCCGAGCGGCACTCCGCGGTGCTCGCGGCCCGCCCCGAGCTGGTCGACGGCGTGATCGTGACCATGCACAACGCGATGGACCGGGCCCGGGACGTGCTCGCCGAGGCCGCGCTGTTGCCGCGCTCGGCGGTCGCGGTGGGTACCCCCGAGGCGCTGCTGGAGCCCGGCGTGGACCGCCCGGACACCTTCCTGGTGCCGCCGAACCCGGCGATGCACGACGAACGGGCCGCGGACACCGAGCGGGACGCGCTGCGCCGTCGGGCCGGCGAGCGGCAGGAGGCGATCCGGGTCCGGGCCGCGCGGCTGGAGGGGGACCGCGCGTTGGCCGGGCGGCTGGCGACCTGGCGGGCCGCGTGTCCGGCGGGCCGGCCGGCCGCGCTGTTCGAAGCGGTGAGCGAGGCGCGGCACGAACTGGCCGCCGCGCAGGCGGCCGGGGAGGCCGCGGAGATCGCCGCGGTGAGCGCCGAGCAGGCCCGCGTACAGGCGGTGGACCGGCGGGACCGGCGGATGGACGCCGCGCAGACCGCGCGCCGCCGGGCGGACGCCTTGGCGGGGCTGGCCTTCCGGCTGCGCGAGCGGGCCGGATGGGCGCGCCGGATCCGCGAGTTGGAGCAGGAGACCGCCGAACACGAGGCGGGCGTCGAGGCGGACCGTACGCTGGCCCGGACCGCCGACGAGGACCGCAGGCAGGCGCAGCGCTCGGCCGACGATGCCCGGCGGACCGCTCGCGCGCTGCGCGAGGAGCGCGCCGAGATCACCGGCGCGCTGGAGGAGCAGGTCGCCGACGCGCCGGCCGACGAGGCCGCCGCGCGCGCGTCGCTGCCCGCGCTGCGTGAGGCGTACCGCACCGCCCGCGCGCTGTACGAAAAGGTCGGTGTGGGCGCCGATCTGCGTGCCGAGCAGGCCCGGGCGGAGAGCGAGGAGTCCGCCGCACAGAGCACGCTGGACCGGCTGAGCGCGAAGGTGCGCCGGCAGGCGGCCGAACTGCTCGACGGATTCGACGGCTCCGACGGCCCGTCCCGATTGGCCGCGGCCGGCCGCGCGGAGGACCACGTACGCACCCTGGAGGGCCGGGCCGACGCGGCCAGCGAGCTGCTCGGCCGGTTGCGCGGCGAGGTCGAGCGGCATGCTCCGGCCGAGGGCCGCGAGCATCACCTGGACCTGCCCGAGGAGCAGCGTCCCCGGGACGGCGCGCACGCGCTCGAACTGCTGCGCGCCGCCGGCGCCGAGCACGCCGGGCGTACCGAGGCGCTGACCTCGGCGCGCGAGACGCACGGCCGGTTGGCCCGTGAGCACACCGACGCGGACCACGCGGCGGGTGCCTTCGGCGAGGTGGCGGCCTCGCTCACGGACACGCTGCCGACGATGGCGGTGGATCCCGAGCAGCCGCCCGCGACGCCGTTCGCGAGCCCGGTCGCGGACGCCCGGGACGCGGCGACCACGTGCCGGCGGGCGCTGCGCGCGGCCGCGGCCGAGTTGTCCGCGGCCGAGAGTCAGGTCCGCGATCGCATCGAGACGCTGGTGCGGCACGCCGGCGCGACCCGATTCGAGCAGGTCCGGATGCCCGCCCGGCAGCAGATCCGGGAGCTGCCGCCGGCCGCGCTGGCCGAGCACGCGCCCGCGTGGTCGGCCGCCTTCGCGCCGCGCCTGCGGGTGCTCACCGACGAACTGCGCCAGATCGAGCGCAACCGGGACAGCATCGTGGACCGGATGCGCGGCATGGTCGAGGCCGCGCTGACCACGCTGCGCGCGGCCCAGCGGTTGTCCCGGTTGCCGGAGGAACTCGGCGAGTGGTCCGGCCAGGAGTTCCTGCGGATCAGGTTCGACGAGCCGGACGCGGCGGGCCTGGTGGAGGCGCTGGGCGAGGTGGTCGACGAGGCCACGCGCACGATCAAGCGCGGTCGCGACGGCACGGTCGGCGGCGTGCGCCGGGACGGGATGACGCTGCTGCTGCGCGGGGTGCACGCGGCGCTGCGTCCGCGCGGGGTACAGGTGGAGATCCTCAAGCCGGACTCGGTGCTGCGTGCCGAGCGGGTGCCGGTGGGCCAGATGGGTGACGTGTTCTCCGGTGGGCAGCTGCTCACCGCGGCCATCGCGCTGTACTGCACGATGGCCGCCCTGCGCAGCAACGATCGTGGTCGGGCCCGGCACCGGCACGCGGGCACGTTGTTCCTGGACAACCCGATCGGGCGGGCCAACGCGTCGTATCTGCTCGAGCTGCAACGCGCGGTCGCGGACGCGCTGGGTGTGCAACTGGTCTACACGACCGGGTTGTTCGACACCACGGCGTTGGCCGAGTTCCCGTTGGTGGTGCGCTTGCGCAACGACGCGGACCTGCGCGCGGGGCTTAAGTACATCTCGGTCGAGGAGCATCTGCGGCCCGGGTTGCCGGTGCCGCAGGAGCCGGACGCGCCGCAGATCGTCGGCGAGATCCACGCGACGCGGGTGTTCCGCCGGCCGGTCGAGGTCGCGGCGGAGTCGACCGACTAGGACTCGCCCGGATCCGTCCGGCCACGGTCGTTCGGACCGGTTTCGGGCGGGGCGATGGGGAAGGGCGCGTACACCGCGTCGGTGCGGTCCCGTCGGCCCGTCCGGATGCCCTCGGGCACCGGCCACTGTCCCGCCGCGTCGTCGACCCGGACCCACTCGGTGGTGGCCACGCGGCGGGCGATGCGCCACACGCCGTCGCGCCGGGCGAAGTCGTCGATGTAGCGGAATCCGGTGATCAGGTTGCCCCTGGGCGCGGGGTCGGCGCTGCGGTGGAAGGCGGTTCCGTACGTCTCCGAACGGGCGAGATCGGGCGTGTCGTCGCGGAATTCCACCAGGTGGTTGCCGGTGAGATGCATGGTCGAGGTGTATCGGGGGAGCAGGCGACCGATCCACGCGAGGTATTCGTCCACCGTCCCGGCGAAGCTGCCGTGCTCGTCGGTGGCGTCGGGGTGGTAACACGCGCGGACGGCGTCGAGGTCCATGCGATCGATCCCCCGGCAGTACCGCATGACCACGTCGTGGATGGCCTGACGGTCGATCAGTCTGCGTAGCTCCAGGTCCCCGCCGAAGTCGTTCATGACCCACGACACTACGGTCGGGAGGGTTGGATTTCCTCGACCGGGGGAGACCGAAACAACTTCCGGGCAGCGGCGACGCGACGACAAGGGTGATCAGATGGAACCGGCTCTGCGTGAACACGCGGGCACCGTACGGGAACTGGCTTCGCGCTGGCTCGACTCGATGCTGAGCGATCCCGATGTGCGGTCGGCCGGCGGCGACGTGGTGTGCTCGCCGACCGGTCTGTGGCTCGCGCTCGCGGCGGTGGCCACCGGCGCGGAGGGCGACACCGCCGAGGAACTCGCCGATCTCGTGGGCCTCGCGTGGCGCGAGGCGGCCCCCGTGGTCACCGCCGTCGCGCGCGATCTGGCCGGCACCGAGGCGCTCGCGGTGGCGACCGGGGTGTGGAGCGCGTCACCGCTGCGCGAGGGGTTCCGCGCCGCGCTGCCGGACATCGGGTTCGGGGCGTTGGCGGCGCAGGCCGACCTGGACGCGTGGGTCGCGCGCGCCACCGACGGGCTGATCGAGCGGATACCGGTCGAACTCGACGCGCGGACCCGGGTGGTGCTGATCAGCGCGCTCGCGCTGCGGGCCCGCTGGCGTGAGGAGTTCGACGCGGCCAGGACCCACGACGGATACTTCCACGCCGCCGACGGGACGCACACCCAGGTGCCGACGATGCGGCGCGAGGTGCCGGCCGCGGATGTGTGGGCGATCTCCGGTCGGGACGGCGAGGTCACCGTCGTGGAGTTGGCGTGCGCGGGCGAGCGGCCCGCCCTGGTGCGGTTCGCGCTCGGCCCGGAGCACGCGCCGCCGGCGTCGGTGATCACCGCGGCGTGGGCGCCGCGCGATACCGGGAAGGCGTACGAGGGCGAGGACGTGGAGGTGCGGCTGCCGCGCTTTGAACTGCGGACCCGGCTGGATGTGGTGCCGCATCTGATCGACCTGGGCCTGGAGGCCGCGTTGACCGACGTCGCGGACTTCGGCGGGATGACCGACGAGCCGGTGTGTGTCGATCGGGTGGTCCAGGAGTCGTTGTTGCGGATCGCCGAGGAGGGTGTCGAGGCGACATCGGTGACCACGGTCAAGCTGGACTGGATGAGCCACGAGCCGGAGCCGGTCCGGCGGCGGGTGGTCTTCGACCGGCCGTTCGCGTGCGTGGTGATGGACGCCTCCGGCTATGTGCCACTGTTCGCAGCCTTCCAGGCCACCGCGCCGCGAGACGCGCCCGATCAGGGGCTGTGAGGCTCCGGCTGCGGTGACGGGCCTGGGCGGGATCCGCACGGGTCGCGCGGCGCCGCCGGGTCGGGGGCGGCGCGCCGGTGTCGTGGTCGGCCGCGCACGGGCCGGCGACCGTGGCCGCGTCGCGCGCCCCCGACGATCAACCGGCCCGAGCGTCCCTCAGGCCCAGGTCCGCTCCACCGCCGCCCACGCCGCGCGCGCGTACTCCACCGCGCCGAGCGCGGCCAGTTCCGGATTGATCACCTCGACACTGACCGGCCCGTCGTATCCCTTGGCCGCCAACGCGTCCCGGAACGCGCCCAGTTCGAACACCCCGTCGCCCGGCAGCACCCGCCGCGACATGCACTCCGTATACAGATCCGCGCCCGCCGGCAGCAGTTCCGGGTGGTCGTCGATCTGGACGTAGGCGATCTCGGCGACCGGGAGTTCGGCGAGCGTGGTCCAGGTGTCCGGGCCTTGGAAGAAGTGCCACGCGTCGACCAGGACGCCGGAGTTCGCGGTCCCCGCGTGCGCCACCAGGGTGCGCGCGTCGGCGATCGTGGCGATCGGGGTGAACGGCAGGAACTCGACCGCCGCACGCGCCCCGGCCTGCGCGATGATCTCGGCGCAGCGGGCGAACAGGTCCGCGCAGCGTGCGTCGGGCGGCAGCATGACCATCCCGAGCGCGAAGTCGGCGCCGAACGCCGCACACGCCTCGGCCACCTGCCGAGCGCCCTCCAGTGCGGCGGCCTCGTCCGCGTCCACCACGAAGCCCAGCATCTCCGGACAGCGCAGCCCGGCCGCGGCCACCTCGGCCGCGAGCTCGGCGAGCGGCCGGCCGTAGCCGAGCACGGAGAACACGTCGAGCCCGATCGCGGTGAATCCGGCGTCGCGCACCGCGGCCGACAACTCGGGCAGGGGCGGCGCTTCCCGGGCGCCCGCGAACGGGGAGAACGCGAACGTGTTGAGGCACAGGGTCGACATGGTGCCTGACGCTACATCAGGTATCCGGCCGGTTGTGGTAGTCCTGAGGAACCATCAGGACCGCGGAGGAGCACGCATGAGCCAGTCCCGATATGGCATCACCGTTCCGCTGAACGCGCCGCTCGCCGACCACCCGCGCCTGATCCGCGAGCTGTGCGCGGCCGGCTACACGGACGTCTGGTCGGCCGAGGTGGACGGCCTGGACGGCTTCACCCCGCTCACCGTGGCCGCCCTGGCCGATCCGGACGTGCGCCTGGGCACCGCGATCGTCTCGCCCTACACGCGCGGCCCGGCGACGCTGGCGATGACCGCGGCGGCGCTGGCCGAGGTGGCCCCGGGGCGTTTTCGGTTGGGCATCGGCGCGGGGTCCGCGCCGATCGTCGAGGCGTGGAACGGCGCGAGCTTCGACCGGCCGTACCAGCGGGTGCGGGACACCGTGCGGTTCCTGCGCGCGGCGTTCGCGGGGGAGAAGGTGACCGAGGAATACGAGACCTTCGCGGTGCGCGGCTTCCGGCTGTCCCGAGCGCCGCAGAGCCCGCCGCCGATCCTGGTCGCGGCGCTGCGCCCGGGCATGTTGCGGCTGGCCGGACGGGAGGCGGACGGCGCGATCCTGAACTGGCTCTCCGCCGAGGACGTCAAGCGGGTGGTGCCGTACGTGCACGAGGGCGGGCCGGACAAGGAGATCGTGGCGCGCATCTTCGTGATCCCGATCGAGGACCGGGACACGGCGCGGGCGATCGGCCGGCGGATGATCACCTCCTACCTCACCGTGCCGGTCTACGCCGAGTTCCATCGCTGGCTGGGCCGCGCCGAGGAACTGGCGCCGATGTGGGCGGCGTGGGCCGAGGGGGATCGCAAGCGGGCCCTGGAGCTGGTCCCGGACGCGGTCCTGGACGACCTGATCGTGCACGGCGGCCCGGCCGAGTGCCGGGCGAAGATCGCCCGCTACGTCGACGCGGGCGTGACCGTCCCGGTCCTGGCGGTGGTCGACCCGCGCCCGGACGCCGACCCGATCGAGGCCGCGCTCGCGCTCGCGCCGGCCGCCGACTGATCACAGACCCAGGACCCGAAGCGCGTTGGTGCGCAGGAACTTCGGCCACACCTCGTCCTTGAGGCCCACCCCGGGCAGCTCGGCGAAGATTCGGTCCAACGTCAGGCCGTACGGGAAGTAGCCCGCGTACATGATCTTGTCGGACCCGCGCGTGTTCGCGTAGTCGACGATCGCGCGCGGATAGTGCTTGGGTGCGAAGGCCGACGAGGACCAGTGCAGTCCGGGCCACTTGAGCATCAGCTTGACCGCCAGGTCGCACCACGGCTCGCCGCCGTGCCGCATCACCACGGTGAGCTCGGGGAAGTCGTAGCAGACCCGGTCGAAGCGCATCACCTCCTGCGCGGCGGCCGGCACCCGGGGGCCGGGGATGCCCGCGTTCACGAACACCGGCAGACCGAGTTCGACGCAGGTCGCGTAGAGCGGGTAGGCCAGCCGGTCGTCGATCGGCACCGGGGGTGTGCAGCCGCACGGGAAGAAGGTCGCGGCCAGTACGCCCACCTCCTCGCGCGCCCGGCGCAGACCGCGCACGCCCGCCATCACGTCGGTGGGATCGACCTGGAAGCTGCCGAGCAGCCGGTCCGGGTGCCGGCGCACCGCCGCCGACGTGTCCTCGTCCTCGAACGAGACCGGGATCAGCGCCTTCTCCACGCCGAACCGGTCCATCTCGCGCAGCAGGTCCTCGGCCGAGGAGTCGGTGCGCTCCATCTCCGGCAGGTCCTTGAACATGTATCCGGCCGGATGGGTCATCCCGGTCCGGCTGTCCTGATCCCGCAATGTGCCCGCCATCGCGGTCGCCCACCAGCGCCGATCACGGTTCGGCAGCCCCATCAGCAGGTCGACCACGCCGACGCCGTCCGGAAATCCCATACAACCCTCCGTTGAGACGGAAACGATCCCGGAGTCGACGGGTCGGCATGTGCCGAGGACCGCGCCGACCCCGAGACCGTTTCGGTGCATCCGAGCCGGTGCTACCGGGTGACGATGATCGACGAGCCGTGTCCGAACAGACCCTGGTTGGCGGTGATGCCCACCGTCGCGCCGGGCACCTGGCGCTCGCCCGCGTCGCCGCGCAGTTGCCAGGTGAGCTCGCAGACCTGGGCGATCGCCTGCGCCGGCACCGCCTCGCCGAACGAGCCCAGGCCGCCGGAGGCGTTCACCGGGATCCGGCCGGTGATCTCGGTCGCGCCGTCGCGCAGCAGCTTCTCCGCCTCGCCGCGCGCGCAGATGCCCAGGTCCTCGATCCAGTCCAGCTCCAGCGCGGTGGACAGGTCGTAGACCTCGGCGAGACTCAGGTCCTCCGGGCCGATGCCCGCCTCCTGGTAGGCGGCCTGTGCCAGCGACGCGCGGAAGGACAACTCGTTCGGGGCCACCGCCACCGAGGAGTCGGTGGCGATGTCGGGCAGCTCGATCAGCGCACTCGGGAAGGTCGGGGTGACCGTGGAGACCGCCGCGATCCGCACCGGGGAGGTGGTGTGTCGCGCGGCGAACTCCTTGCTGCACAACACGACCGCCGCCGCGCCGTCGGAGGTGGCGCAGATGTCCATCAGGCGCAGCGGGTCGCACACGATCGGCGAGGCCGCGACGTCCTCCATGGTGAACGCCTTGCGGTAGCGCGCGTTCGGGTTGGCCAGACCGTTGCGCGCGTTCTTGACCTTGACCCGGGCGAAATCATCGACGGAGGCGCCGTACAGGTCGATCCGGCGCCGAGCGTACATTCCGAAGTAGGCCGGGTTGGTCGCGCCGAGCACGTGGAAGCGCACCCAGTCCGGGTCGTCCGGGCGGTCGCCGCCCACCGGCGCGAAGAAGCCCTTGGGGGCCGCGTCCGCGCCGACCACGAGCGCGACGTCGCACAGACCCGCGAGGATCTGCGCACGGGCGCTCGCGATCGCGTGCGAGCCGGACGCGCAGGCCGCGTACGAGCTGGAGATCCGCGCACCGGTCCAGCCCAGCGCCTGGGCGAAGGTGGCGCCCGCGACGAAGCCCGGATAGCCGTTGCGGATGGTGTCCGCGCCGGCCACGAACTGGATGTCCTGCCAGGCCAGGCCCGCGTCCCTCAGCGCGTCCTGGGCGGCCTTGACGCCGTACTCGACGAAGTTGCGGCCCCATTTGCCCCATGGGTGCATGCCCGCGCCCAGGACGACGATCTCGCGGTCGGTGCTCATGCCTTGACCTCCACGGGTCGCACGTTCCACGTGGTGTAGACGTGCTCGTCGTTCTCGTACAGCACGCCGGGCACGATCTCGACCTCGACCCCGACCTTCAGGTCGTCCACGCCGACGCCGGGCGCGCCCTGGCCGAGCACGATCAGGCCCTCGACCTCCAGGCGCACCGCGATGATGGTGAACGGCTGCCACTCGGTGTCCGGGTCGGACACGAACGGGGCCGGCGGGCGGTAGCCGGCGTTCGTGTAGGACCACACCGTGCCGCGCCGGGACAGCGGTACCTCGGCGAACTCGGTGCCGGCGCACGCCGGGTTGCTGCAGAACGTCTCCTGGCGCGGGAAGAACACGGTCCCACAGGCGGTACACCGGGTGCCGAGGAGGGAGAAGTCCTCCCCGGACGTGGTGAACCAACCGGGGACCACAGGCTTGTGGTCCTTCGTCACGGGGCCCTCCAACTCGTCTGGCCGTGTCGTGCGATGTGTGTACGGACCACAGTCTGACGGATCGTCAGTTCCGGGCGCCAACCCGACCGGGGTATTTACGGTCACAGCCGCCCACGCCCGCCCGCCCGGCCCGACGCTATATCTGACGCCCCATCAGGCCCGAGGCCCGCCACAGCCGTTGCCCCGGTCCGCCGAGCAGGCCGTGCTCGTCGTAGAACGCGATCAGCCGCCGCGACCAGTGGCCCAGGGTGTCCAGGCGATGCGGATTGGCGCGCGCCGCCTTGTACGCCTCGGCCGGATCCAGTCCCACCGCCGCGTAGACACCCGGATGGACCAGGCGGGTGGCGATGATGTGCGCGGCCCGGGCCAGCGCGAGGCGGGTGATCGCCCGCTCGGCGCGGGACATGTGCGGCGCGCCCCGGGTCACCTCGTCGCGCGCGTAGCGCACGTGCCGGGCCTCCTCGATCACGTGGATGCGCGCGGTCTGCCGGGTGATCGGCTGGAGCGACTCGTCGGCCATCATCTCGCGCTGCATCGTGTCCAGGACCTCCTCGGCGATCAGCGCCATCGCGAAGGCCTGCACGCCCGAGCCGAGCGTCTTCATCGCCCGCGCCGCCATGTGCGCGTACGGGCCGGGTCCGTACTCGGGGCACTCCAGTTTGTCGATCAACCTGCCGAACATGGTCGAGTGCCTGCATTCCTCGGCGATCTCCATGAACGCGTACTGCACGTGCCGCGAGGTCAGCGGGCGGTCGTAGACGTGCCGGATGAGCAATTGCATCAGCACGACCTCGAACCAGATGCCGACACTGGCCATCGAGGCGACCTCGTGCCGGGACAGGTCGATCCGCTGCCGTTCGCTCATGCGTTCCCAGGTCGGCGTGCCGTACAGGCTGACCCGGTGCGCGGGCAGGAAGTACGCGCCGTCGAGCAGCGGCGCGTCCCAGTCGACGTCGGTGATCGGGTCGAACGCGTGCGAATGCGACGCGGCGAGCAGCCGCTCCGCGACGCGCTCGCGGTCGGTGACGGTGCCGTGCGTGGTGGGCATGCGAGGCCTCCTCTGCCGGACTTGTTTCCCGTCGGTAACATCCCGCGTTCGGCGCGGCGCGTCCAGAGTGGGCACGAAGATCCTTTACGACCCGCCCGGGGGATGCGCGCCGAGGCGCGAGATGGCAGGGTCGGGGGGCACACCGCGCGGAGGGGGCAGTAAAGATATGACGGAATCGAGCGAGCGGGCCGAGTTGCTGTGGCAGCCGTCGGCCGAGCGGGTCGCCACCGCGGCGGTCACCCGCTATCGCGAATGGCTCGGCGCCGAACGCGGCGTCCGCGCCGAGGACTACGCGCAACTGTGGGCCTGGTCGACCACCGAGCCCGAGGCCTTCTGGGCCTCGCTGTGCGACTGGTTCGAGCTGGACCTGGGTGATCGGGACGTGGTGCTGGCCGACCGGACCATGCCCGGCGCCCGCTGGTTCCCCGACGCGCGCCTCAACTACGCGCAGCAGGTGCTGCGACACGCCGAGGACGGCGACCCGGAGCGCGCCGCGATCGTCTACCTGGACGAGGAACTGACCCCGCGCGAGATCTCCTGGGTGGAGCTGCGCCGCCAGGTCGCCTCCTGCGCCGCCACCCTGCGCGAGCTGGGCGTACGGCCCGGGGACCGGGTCGCGGCCTACGTGCCGAACACCCCGCACGCGGTGATCGGGCTGCTCGCGTGCGCCGCCATCGGCGCGGTCTGGTCGGCCTGCGCGCCCGACTTCGGCGCGCGCAGCGTGCTGGACCGGTTCCAGCAGATCGAGCCGGTCGTGCTGATCGCGGTGGACGGCTACCGCTACGGCGGCAAGGAGATCCGCCGCGCCGACGTGGTCGCCGATCTGCGCGCGGGCCTGCCGACGGTACGACACGTGTTGCATGTGTCGCTCCTCGACGAACCGACGCCCGCCGACGTGCTGCCGTGGGCCGAGGCGATCGGGCGCGAGGTCTCGGGCGCCGACCTCGACTTCGAGTCGGTCGGCTTCGACCACCCGCTGTGGATCCTGTACTCGTCCGGCACCACCGGCCTGCCCAAGGCGATCGTCCAGGGCCACGGCGGCATCGTGCTCGAACACCTCAAGCAGGCCGCGTTCCAGCTCGACCTGGGCCCGACCGACCGGTTCTTCTGGTACACCTCCACCGGCTGGATGATGTGGAACATGCTGGTCGGCGGCCTGCTCGCGGGCAGCACGATCGTGCTCTACGACGGCAGCCCCGGCTACCCCGGCGCCGACGCGCAGTGGACCGTGGTCGAGCGGGCGAAGGTGACCTGGTTCGGCACCTCCGCCGCGTACGTGATGGCCTGCCGCAAGAACGAGCTGACCCCGCGCGTCAGCCACGACCTGAGCCGGGTCCGGGCGGTCGGCACCACCGGATCGCCGCTGCCGCCGGACGGCTTCCGCTGGATCTACGACGCGGTGGGCACGGACATGTGGCTGGCCTCGGTCAGCGGCGGCACCGACGTGTGCAGCGCCTTCGTCGGCGGCAGCCCGGACCTGCCGGTGTACCTCGGCGAGATCCAGTGCCGCGCGCTGGGCTGCGCGGTCGAGGCGTGGGACGAGGACGGCCGGCCGGTGGTGGACGAGGTCGGCGAACTGGTGATCACCCAGCCGATGCCCTCGATGCCGGTGTACTTCTGGAACGACCCCGACGACCGGCGCTACCGGGCCAGCTACTTCGACACCTACCCCGGCGTGTGGCGGCACGGCGACTGGATCACGCTCACCGAGCGCGGCACCATCGTGGTGCACGGCCGCTCCGACTCGACGCTGAACCGTCAGGGTGTGCGGATGGGCTCCAGCGACATCTACGAGGCGGTCGAACGCCTGCCCGAGGTGCGCGAGTCGCTCGTGGTGGGGCTGGAACTGCCCGACGGCGGCTATTGGATGCCGCTGTTCGTGGTCACCGCGCCCGGACACACCCTTGACGACGCGCTCAAGGCGCGGATCCGCACGGTGATCCGTGAGGAGGTCTCGCCGCGCCACGTGCCGGACGAGATCATCGCGGCGCCGGGCGTGCCGCACACGCTCACCGGCAAGCGGATCGAGATCCCGGTGAAGAAGCTGCTCCAGGGCCGCCGACTGGAGGACGCGGTCAACCCCGGCTCGGTGGACGACCTCGACGTGCTCCGCTTCTACGCCGAGGTGGGCCGGTCGCGGGCCCGTGCGCAGGAGGACCGGCAGGAGACGAAGCAGGGGGAGAAGTAGGGGACAAGCAGGGATAGGCGGGCATTGCCGGACCGATCGGGGCAATGCCCGCAATTCCGCGAAGCGACCAGGAATGTAACGCATACGGAGTAGTGCGGAGCAAGCGGCCGTTTGCGGCGGTGCGATCAGGTGCATGCCCGAGGCGTCACATCGCACCCAGCGCTTCCTCGGACGTCTCCCGACAGCGGCAGCGGTCCTGGTCGTGACATCGGTGGCCGGCCACCTCGCGCTCGCGCCGGTCGCGCCGACCGCCGCGGTGCCGGGCCGTCGGGTCGAGCTCCCGGTACCGGTGCCCACCGGGCCGATCCGGCAGGTCCCCTACCGCGAGGGCCGCGAACTCCGGTTCGCCGGGTGGGATCTCCTGCTCGCCGACGCGTACACTCTCGCCGGGCTCGCCGCGCTGATCACGATCGCGGTCGGCCTCGCGGCGTCTCGAGGAAGGTGGGCGAGCGGGTCGGCGGAAGCCGTTACGCTCGGTCCGCCCGAACCGGTGGGCCGACCGTCCCCGGGGAGTTCCACCCCCACGCCGGCCGGGGCCCGGGCCCCGGCCCGGAGCGCGTCCGGGAACGTCCGCCGGTTCCCGGCACCGGACGCCGGGCCGGACCGAACCGGCCGTGTGGATATCCTGACCCGGCGCCACCCGGCCAGGCGCCCATTGAACCGTGCAGTTGTGGAGTCCCCGACCGACATGTCCTTCCCCCAGGTGCTCGTGACCTCCTGCCGCGAGCTCTTGACGCTCGCGCCCCGCGTCCCGTTCGGGCACGAGCGCGGCCGGGAACCGCGTCGACCGCGCCGCGCCGCCCTCGTCGGCGGCGCCCTGCTGGTGCTCTCGCTCGGCCTGTGGGTGTTGTGGACCTACCTCGGCCGCCGCGACATGTGGCACATGCTCGACCTGAGCGTCTACCACGACGCCGCGCACCGCTTCCGCGACGGCGACGAGATCTACACCCGAAACTACGGCAATTGGACCGACAAACTGCCGTTCATCTACCCGCCGATCTCGGGCCTGGTGTTCTACGGTCTGCTGCCGCTGGGCTTCGCCGGCCTCAAGTGGTTCATGGCGGTGGTGAGCCTGCTCTCGCTGTTCGCCGTGGTCTGGTCCGCGTGGGGCATGCTCGGCTACCGCCGCGGTCTGGGTCGGCTCGGCGTCAGCGCGGCCACCTTCGCCGTGGTGTTGTGGCTGGAGCCGGTCCAATGGACGCTCGTGTGGGGGCAGATCAACCTGCTCCTGTTGGCGCTGATCGTGCTCGACCTCGGGCTGCCGGACAGCCGCAGATACAAGGGCGTCGGCGTCGGCATCGCGGCCGGCCTCAAGCTCACCCCCGGCATCTTCATCGTCTACCTGCTGATCACCCGCAGGTTCCGGGCCGCCGCGGTGGCCGGCGGCGCGTTCGTGGGCACCGTCCTGGTGGGTCTGGTC
Organism: Embleya sp. NPDC025285; assembly: GCF_055558835.1. Taxonomy (NCBI): domain Bacteria; kingdom Bacillati; phylum Actinomycetota; class Actinomycetes; order Kitasatosporales; family Streptomycetaceae; genus Embleya; species Embleya sp. NPDC025285. The sequence goes on along the minus strand of NZ_JBVHLU010000042.1, from coordinate 4,156 downwards.
TCCGCGCCGTCCGGGTCCGTCTACTACTGGTCGCACATCGTGTCGATCAGCGGCAAGGTCAACGACAAGCTCAGCGTGGGCACGCTCAACAACCAATCCGTGCAGGGCATGTTCACCCGGCTGCTCGGCGACGGTGGGGTGGCCTCGGGGCTGTGGTTCCTGTGCTGCGCGCTGGTCGGCGCGCTCGGCCTGGTGGCCGCCGCGCGGGCCTCGCTGCGCGGGCACGAACTGGTCGGCGTGGTGATCACCGGCGGCCTGTCGCTGTTCGTGTCGCCGATCTCGTGGTCGCACCACTGGGTCTGGGTGGTGCCCGCGTTCGTCCTGCTCGCGCACGCCGCGCTGACCCGGGCCCGACCGCTGTGGTGGTGGCTGACCGGCACGTTCTTCGCGTTCTTCGCCGCGTGGCCGCTGCGGCTGAACGTGCGCGGCGACTGGGACGACACGCAGACCCTCCAGCCGTGGGGCCTGATCTGGCTCGCCCCCCGGGACGGGAACCGGGAACGGCACTGGACGCCGATCGAGTTCGTGCTCGGCAACGGATACCTCTTCGCGGGCATCGCGCTGACCCTGCTCCTGGTGTGGCGCATCCTGCGCGACCGCACCCCGCTGCCCACGGTCGCGGAGCCGGTCGCCGAGCCCGCCACCCCCGACCCGGACCCGGTGAGCAGCGGATCAGCGCGTCACTAGGCTGGACTCCGAACGAGTCGGACCCGGAACGAGAAGGCCCACCGGCAGAAAGCAGAGGTCCCGTGGAGGCCCACGTGGACGCGGCGCCGCCGCATCCCCGAGACGGCGGCGTGGACGCTCCCAGCGACCGGGTCCTGACCATCCCCAACGCGCTCAGCTTCGCCCGGCTGCTCGGCGTACCGGTCTTCCTGTGGCTCATCCTGGCGCCCGAGTTCGGCGGTCCCAAACACGACCTCTGGGCGCTCGCACTGCTCATGCTCAGCGGGATCAGCGACTACCTGGACGGCAAACTCGCCCGCAGGTGGAATCAGGTCAGCAAGGTCGGCGCGATCCTGGACCCGGCCGCGGACCGACTCTACGTGCTGGCCACCCTGGTCGGCCTGACCTGGCGCGAGATCCTGCCGATCTGGCTGACCGCGATCATCCTGGGCCGCGAGTTGTTCATGGGCGTGGTACTGCTGATCCTGCGCAGGCACCGCTACGGCGCGCTCTCGGTCAGCTTCGTGGGCAAGGCCGCGACCTTCAACCTCATGTACGCCTTCCCGCTGCTGCTGCTCAGCGACGGCACCGGACGTGTCGCAACTCTCGCCGCGATCTTCGGATGGGCGTTCGCCTGGTGGGGTACCGCTCTGTACTGGTGGGCAGGAGTCCTCTACGCAGCCCAGGCCAAACGCCTCGTGGCCGCGGACAAGGCGGGTCGCTCGGCGACCGCCGGGTAAGCGCAGGGATCGCCCGACACCGCGGCGATCACCACGTACTGAAGGCACGCCACCCGGCCCCGGCAATTCAGCCGTGGGCGCGGGTGGTGTGACGCGATAGGAGGACGAGACCGATGAAGGCCGTCGTCATGGCCGGAGGCGAGGGCACCCGCCTGCGCCCGATGACCTCCAGCATGCCCAAGCCGCTTCTGCCGGTGGTGAACCGGCCGATCATGGAGCACGTGCTGCGGCTCCTGAAGCGGCACGGACTCTCCGAGACCGTAGTCACCGTCCAGTTCCTCGCGTCGCTGGTTCGCAACTACTTCGGCGACGGCGAAGAGCTCGGGATGAGCCTCACCTACGCGAACGAGGAGACCCCGCTCGGTACCGCCGGCAGCGTCAAGAACGCCGAGGAGGCGCTCAAGGACGACACATTCCTGGTCATCTCCGGCGACGCGCTCACCGACTTCGACCTCACGGCGCTCGTCGAGTACCACCGCGCCAAGGGCGCGATGGTCACCGTGTGCCTGACCCGAGTGCCCGACCCGCTCGAGTTCGGCATCACGATCATCGACGACGAGGGCCGGGTGGACCGGTTCCTGGAGAAGCCGACCTGGGGTCAGGTCTTCTCGGACACCGTGAACACCGGGATCTACGTGATGGAGCCCGAGGTCTTCGACTACGTCGCCGCCGGCGTGTCCGTGGACTGGTCCGGCGACGTGTTCCCCAAGCTGCTCAAGGAGGGCAAGCCGATCTACGGCTATGTCGCCGAGGGCTACTGGGAGGACGTGGGCACGCACGAGAGCTACCTCAAGGCCCAGGCCGACGTGCTCACCGGCAAGGTCGACGTGGACATCGACGGCTTCGAGCTCTCGCCGGGCGTCTGGGTCGCCGAGGGCGCCGAGGTGGACCGCGAGGCGATCCTCAAGGGTCCGCTGTACATCGGCGACTACGCCAAGGTCGAGGGCGGCGTGGAGATCCGCGAGCACACCGTGCTCGGCTCCAACGTGGTGGTCAAGCGCGGTGCGTTCCTGCACAAGGCGGTCGTGCACGACAACGTGTACATCGGCCCGCAGACCAACCTGCGCGGCTGCGTGATCGGCAAGAACACCGACGTCATGCGCGCGGCCCGGATCGAAGAGGGCGCGGTGATCGGCGACGAGTGCCTGATCGAGGAGGAGTCCCTGGTCGCGGGGGACGTGCGGATCTACCCGTTCAAGACGATCGAGGCCGGCGCGGTCGTCAACACGTCGGTGATCTGGGAGTCGCGCGGCCAGAAGTACCTGTTCGGCCCGCGCGGGGTCTCCGGCATCCTCAACGTCGAGATCACCCCCGAGCTGGCCGTGCGGTTGGCCGGCGCGTACGCCACCACGCTCAAGAAGGGGGCCACCGTCACCACCGCGCGTGATCACTCGCGTGGTGCCCGCGCCCTCAAGCGAGCGGTCATCTCCGCGCTCCAGACGTCCGCGATCAACGTGCGCGACCTGGAGAACGTGCCGATGCCGGTGGCCCGCCAGGAGACCGCGCGCGGCTCGGCGGGCGGGATCATGATCCGCACCACGCCCGGGGTGCCGGACTCGGTGGACATCATGTTCTTCGACGAGCGCGGCGCGGACCTGTCGCAGGCCGCGCAGCGCAAGCTCGACCGGGTCTTCTCGCGTCAGGAGTACCGCCGCGCGTTCCCCGGCGAGATCGGCGAACTGACTTTCCCCGCACGGCCGTTCGACAGCTACTCGGGTTCCCTGTTGAAGGCGCTGGACATCACCGGCGTGCCCGAGTCCGGGCTCAAGGTGGTGGTGGACGCCGCACACGGCAACGCCGCCCTGCTGCTGCCCAGCATCCTGGGCCGGCTGGGCATCGACGCGCTCACCGTGAACTCCGGTCTGGACGACGCCCGCCCCACCGAGACCGCGGACGAGCGGCACGAGGGGTTGGTGCGGCTGGGCGAGATCGTGGCCTCCTCCAAGGCCGCGTTCGGCGTACGGTTCGACCCGGTCGGCGAGCGCATGTCGCTGGTGGACGAGCGCGGTCGGCTCATCGACGACCATCGCGCGCTGCTGGTGCTGCTGGACTGCGTCGCGGCCGAGCGCGGCGGCGGCAAGATCGCGCTGCCGGTGACCACGACCCGGATCGCCGAGCAGGTCGCGGCCTACCACGGGGTCCAGGTGCAGTGGACCACCACGTCGCCGGACGACCTGGCCCGCGTGGCCATGTCCGACGACACGATCTTCGGCGGCGACGGACGCGGCGGCTTCGTGGTCCCCGAGTTCAGCACCGTCTTCGACGGTACGGCCGCGTTCGTCCGGCTGATCGGGCTGGTCGCGCGCACCCAGTTGACGCTGAGCCAGATCGACGCGCGGATCCCGCGCGCGCACGTGCGCCGGCGGGACGTGCCCACGCCGTGGGCGGCCAAGGGCATGGTGATGCGTCGGGTCGTGGAGGCGGCGGGCGACCGCGAGATCGACACCACCGACGGCGTGCGCGTGGTGGAGGCCGACGGGCGCTGGGCGCTGGTGCTGCCGGACCCGGCCGAGGCGGTCACCCACGTGTGGGCCGAGGGCCCGGACGATACCGCCGCGGACGAACTCCTGGACGAGTGGAGCCGGGTCGTGGAGCACGCGGGCGACTGACGGCCCTTCCCGGCCGCCGACTCCGGCGGTGCGGGCAGCCGTCTTGTAGGGTCTTCCCCGGCCGTGGGGGGGGGGGGGGGGGCCCCAAGAAGACACCGACCGCGACAACCCCTCCCACACCCACCCCGAACCCGAAAAACG